>JBELAB010000126.1:0-7490 GCA_049509275.1 Syntrophobacteraceae bacterium
TGTTTTCCTGGAGCGGCGGTAAGAGAGAACTTCCGCGTCAATTTCTCCGGCGGTCAGTTTGTCCAAGCCGGCCTTCTTGGCTCCGATCTGGATTTCCGCCAGCAATTCGTTTTTCTTGACGATGTTTTTCAAGTAATCTTTCACTCCTAAAATAACCACTGCCGGTTTTCCCCGGCGGCTGACCAGAAAGCGGGTATTTTCTTTTTCCGCCTCTTCCATGACCTCCCCCAGGCGAGTGCGCACGGAAAGGGCGTCGATAAGTTTTGTCACAGGTTTGGTGGGCATTGAGATCCTCCCGAACTCATTAGTTAACTACGTAGTTTACTACATTATACCGGGATGGAAAATTTCGTCAAATCCTGATTTGACCAGGCCGGGAGTGATTTCGCGAAGCATATTTTCCTTTCTGAAGCAAATTCTGTGTGGCAAGTCAGGGCGGGGGTTGTGTATTGTGCTGTCGTAAGAATTAGGTAAAATATTTTTTAATTACATGATTTCTTCCGGTTTTATAGGTAGAAAAACGCATGGCCGGCAAAAAACTTCAAAGCCGTATATCCATGACTCGTTAAAAAGGCGAAAAAACTGGCTTCAAATAATGGATTCGAGTATCGGGAGCAAATAGATAATCGAGGCGACGGCCTTACTGTTCCGGATTACCTGGCCCGCAAATATCGCCATTCCTCGGGGGCCGACTGGCAGGGCCGTCTTGAGGCCGGCCAAATATATATTAATGACCGGCGAATCGCGCCCGGCTTCATTCTGAAAAATGGGCAGTCGCTTCTGTGGCGCCGCCCGCCCTGGGATGAGCCGGATGCTCCGCTTGCTTATTCCATCCTCCACGAAGATGAAGACCTGCTTGCCGTGGCCAAGCCTTGCGGACTTCCGACACTCCCCGGCGGCGGCTTTCTTGAACACACACTCCTTGCGCTCGTGCGCAAAAATCACCCTGAAGCCAACCCGTTACACCGCCTGGGAAGGGGAACATCGGGGGTCGTTCTGTTCGCACGCACCGCACGGGCCCGATCGGGTATTTGCGCGGCCTGGCGGCGAAAAGAGGTGAGCAAAATCTACCGGGGGCTGGCCGGCGGCTGCCCGGTTGAGGATAATTTTATTATCGAGGCGCCGATCGGACCTGTTCCACATCCAAAGATTGGAACTGTTAATGCCGCCTGTCCGGACGGGAAATTCGCTTTGAGCAGGGTAAGCGTCCTGGAGCGCAGGGACGGTGAGTCACTATTGGAGATCGGGATCGAGACGGGAAGGCCTCATCAGATCCGCATTCACCTTGCATTTGCAGGGTACCCGCTGGTGGGAGATCGTCTCTACGCGGCGGGAGGAACCATCAACGATCTGGAGATACTGCCCGGAGATACCGGCTATCTTTTACATGCCGAAAGTCTTTGTTTTAATCATCCGGCAACGGGATTACCCTTCGAAATCCGGTGCCCTCCTCCTCCCGGGCTCGAGTTGGACTGTCGCTAGAGAGAAATCGCAGGACCGGCAGAGAGTGAACTGTTGGTAAAATACTTACCCTCGAAAGTGTCGGGATGGGGGATTGACAAAACCCGGCAGATTTTCTATGCTTCGCCGGGACATCAAAAAGGGTTCTTTATGAATAAACACCTGTTTGCCGATATTAGTTCTTTTCTTCCGGGCCGGCGCGGTCCGGATGAGCCGGTTTTTTTGTTTTTTTCGGGTTTCTTTTTTTTCTTCTTCAGGAGCGCTCACCCGGGATATTAGTTTATGGAAAAAGGCCCCGGGGTGGAGCAGGAATCTTCCCCGGGACCCTTAAGCGCCAGGCCCCGAGGAGTTTTCTTCGGGGTTTTTTATTGCAGTCAACTCCAAATCTGTCCGGAGGATTTGCCGTGATTCTCGTACTCGAAAAAGGAATAACAAAGGAAGAAGTTCAAAGGCTCAAAGATGTGCTTCGTTCCGAGGGCCATATGGTGAAGGAAATAGGAGGGGTGGAAGAACGGGTCCTTGGAATTGTCGGCGCGATGTACAGGGAAAGCTCATATTACGAATCCTTGCCCGGCGTGGAAAAGGCCGTTCCCATATCCAAGCCTTACAAGCTGGTGAGCCGCGAACTGCATCCCGCCGCTTCCATCATAAAAGTCGGAGATGTCGCCATAGGCGGGGACCGCCTGGTAGTTATCGCCGGTCCATGCGGTGTTGAAGACCGGAAGACAACTCTGGACATTGCGCGCACCGTGCGCAAACACGGGGCAGTGCTGTTCCGGGGCGGCGCATTCAAGCCGAGGACCTCGCCCTATGCGTTCCAGGGTCTGGGAGAGGAGGGGCTGAAGATACTCAGCGACGTAAGGGAAGAGACCGGGCTTGGCATTGTTTCGGAGATGACCTCTCCGAGCCAGGCCGACCTGATGATGAAATACGTCGATGTTGTCCAGGTAGGGGCTCGAAACATGCAAAATTTCGAACTGCTGAAGTCCGTTGGCCGAATCGGCATGCCGGTGCTTTTGAAGCGGGGATTGTCGGCGACTATCGAGGAGTGGCTCATGTCCGCCGAATACATTCTCTCGGAGGGAAACGACCAGGTTATACTGTGCGAGCGCGGAATTCGCACATTCGAGCGCTACACGCGCAATACTTTGGACCTTACCGCCGTTCCCGTAATAAAGAAGCTTACCCACCTGCCGATTATAGTGGACCCGAGCCATGCCACGGGAATCAGGGAAAAAGTCAGTCCCATGGCCCGCGCAGCCATAGCTGCGGGCGCCGATGGTCTCATAGTGGAAGTGCATACCGAGCCCGACAAAGCGTTGTCCGACGGGCCCCAGAGCCTGTATCCGGAACAATTCGAGCAGCTCATGAGAGACCTTTACGTAATTGCTCCGGTTGTGGGAAAACAGCTCGATTATGCTTACCTCGACAAAGCCACCGTCATGAGACCTCGCCGGGGCGAGGGCAGGGCGCCTGCAACGGTTGCCTACAGCGGCGTGCCCGGTTCTTTTTCTCACAAAGCATGTACGCAGTTTTTCGGCAGTGAGGTCCCTCTGCGGAACAGTTCCTCATTCAGAGAGGTCTTCGATCTGGTAGACAGCGAACAGGCGGCCTTCGGCGTTGTTCCGGTCGAAAACAGCCTTACGGGCAGCATTCATGAGAACTATGACCTGCTGCTCGAATTTGAACTCAAAATAGTCGGTGAACTGACCCTGAGGATCAAACATAATCTATTGGGGCAGGCAGACGCGTCGATCGAAGGCTTGGAAAGAATCTACTCCCATCCTCAGGCCTTTCAGCAGTGCAGGGAGTATCTCGAAAAAAATCCCGGCTGGGATTTGATAGCATGTAAAGATACTGCCACGGCCGTTGGAAGGGTAAAAGAGGGCTCCGATCCCAAAGAGGCTGCCATAGCCGGCGAAGGAGCAGATCAGGTTGTCCGGTTGGCGATCCTCAAGGAGGGCATAGAGACCAATCCCCGGAATTTCACTCGATTCGTGGTTATATCCAGGAATGAATCTCTTCCGGGCCCTCAAAATAAATCCTCCCTGATCTATTCGGTAAGCGACAAGCCGGGGGCTTTGTTCGAGACGCTTCGGATTTTTGCGCTAAACGATATAAACATTGTCAAACTCGAATCGAGGCCGATCCACAGCAGGCCATGGGAGTACCTGTTCTATGTAGATTTGGAAACCGACGTGACCGAAGAGAGCCGGAGGCACATCCTGGCCGAACTGCTGGAAAAGACCGAGTTTTTCAAATTCCTCGGAAGCTATAACAAGGGCGCCCAGGCGAGTCATTGAGTACCGGTTCACCGCAGACACGAAGAGCACAGAGAAAAGCTTTTCAGACAGGATTAACAGGATTAACAGGATTGAAAAATCTCCAATTTGGGGATTCAGCAATTCAGGAATCAAGGGATTTGGGGGATTTAGTTCCTCTGTGCCTGTTGTCTTCCTGTTAATCCTGTAAATCCTGTTAATCCTGTAAATCCTGTCAAAGACTCTTTTGCCACTCTGCGCGCTCTGCGCCCGGTGAACGTTTACGAAACTAAATCCGCTTCTTCCCGAGTACGGCAATCGTTGCGCCCCATCCACCTGCCTCAGGGCCGGCCTCGCTGAACGAAATCACCATGGGATGGCTCTTCAGGACCGCATGGACTGTCCGGCGCAGGACCCCCATGCCCTTTCCGTGAATTATCCGAACCTCCTCGAATCCCTTCTCGCTCGCCGCTTCCAGGTAGTCGTTCAAAAGGTCTTTCACTTCGTTTGGCCTGAAGGTGTGCAGGTCGATCGAGTCTTCGATGGGGTGCCGGATTATTTCGTCTTCTTTCATCGTTTACTCTATTCTTGAATGGCTGTTCGCAAGAATGTTCTGGTAATTTGAGCCGAATTCTGTTTTGAATACCGGGCGCAATCGGCTGGTGTTGAATCACTGACAGGCAAACAAGGACTCCCGCTTCCGCCCATTGCGTGTGATAGAGCTGCCGCGCGGTCGGCCCCCGCGCTACGCGCTCACACGTCGCAAAGGGAGGCCGGCAAGCATGCTTCACATTGTGAAGCATGCGAAGCTCGCGAAGCGTGATCTATACACCGGAGGCACTTCACTTTTGGGGAACGCCTCACATTTGGCTTGCCTCCAACCGCACCACATTTAGTGTCTGCTCTGTCTGCATGGCTGCTCGGAAAAAGCCGATTCTTTTTTTGAGCAGGGCATTATATAAGTTATCATACGAAGAAAGAATTGGATGCTGACAAACCTGGTATCGAATTTCGCAATATGGTGCCTTAATGGGGCAGGGTATCTCGGCGCGGCCTTCCTGATGGCGCTCGAGAGCATGATCGCCCCGGTTCCAAGCGAGGCGGTGATGCCTTTCGTCGGATTTATGGTTGCCGACGGCAAATGGAACCTCTGGGCCGCTATTGTCGCAACAAGCGCCGGTTCGGTAGTGGGGTCCGCAATCTCTTACGCGATGGGCTACTACGGAGGGAGGCCGTTTGTGCTCAAGGTCGGCAGATACCTGCTTCTCAACCCGCACGACCTTGAGTGGACAGAGGATTTTTTCAGCCGCCGCAAGGGGACCCTGACTCTTTTCATCAGCCGGTTCATACCCGTTGTTAGACATCTTGTCTCCGTTCCCGCAGGGACAGGTAAGATGAAGCTTTTTCCTTTCCTCATAGCGACCCTTGTCGGTGCGACCCTGTGGAATTCGTTCCTCCTTGTCTGCGGGATGTACCTTCGTGAGAGATGGGACCTTGTTCTGCTCTATTCCCACCAGGTCGATATTGTGATAGTGGCGGTCCTGCTTGCAGGATTGGTCTTTTTTGTGAAGTTCCGTTACAAAAGCGCATTGAAGCATTAATCCGTAACTTCCTGCTCCGCTAAAATCGCCCTGCTTTCAATTTCGGAAAGAACGCGAATGACGCTCTGTGCAACCGTCTGGGGCAGGCCGGCTCTTTCGAGCTCCAAGGCCGGGGCTTCCTGGATTGCATCCAGGCTGCCGAAATGCTGGAGGAGCATCTGTCTTCTGCCGGGGCCTATTCCCGGAATGCCGTCCAACGCCGAGGTGAGAAGCGAGACCCTGTGCACGTTCTGATAGTGCGATATGGCGAAACGGTGGGCCTCGTCCCGTATTCGTTGGAGCAGGTGCAGAATGTCCGGACTGCGGTGCAGGAAAAGCGGGTTCTTTCGACCGGGAAGATAAATTTTCTCGTATAGCCCTTTTCCCTTCTCCCCTATGTCTGATTCGCGCTCCTTGGCAATGGAGGCGACAGGGAGCGGCTCAGAGGTCCCGAGTTGCTCCAGCAGACGCACGATCTTGTTCAACTGGCCCTTTCCGCCGTCGAGAAGAAGCAGATCGATGCCTGCGGAAAGTTCCCGGTCGTTTTTAATAAGCCTGTCTATTACCTCGGCCATCATTGCCGGATCGTCGGGTTCGCTCTTTAGTCTTATCCGGTAGCGCCTGTAGGAACTCTTATCCGGGCGCCCATGCTCAAAAACAACAAGTGCCCCGACAGCGTGGCGCCCCTGGATGTTGGAGATGTCCACGCACGCGATTCGGGCGGGCCTCCTCGGGAGCTTGAGGAGGCGCTGAAGACCGTCTATGAGCGCCGTATCTCGCCTCTGCCAGCGGCTGCGGCTGATGAATCCCTCGCGGGCATTGGCTTGCGCCATATCGAGCAGATGTTTCCGGGCGCCTCTTTTTACCGCCCAGATCCTCACCCGTTTTCCTTTCTTCTCCGATAGCCATTCTGATAGAACCGTTTCGGAATCGAGCGAAAAGGGAACGAGCACCTCATCGGGAATGACCGCGTCTTCATAGTAGTATTGCTGAATGAAGGCCGACATTAACTCATGCAGATCCCCCCGGGCCTCCTTGAGATCGAACGCCCTCTGGCCGGAGTGCACTCCCTGCCGGATAAAAAGAACCACCAGTTCGCTCCGGTCTTCCTCCTGGTAGATGCCCAGCACGTCTTGGTCGAGGAAGCGGTCGGATACGACATGCTGCTTTTCGATTGTGGCGGCGACATTTCGCAGCCGGTCGCGGTAGAAGGCGGCCAGTTCGAACTGCAGCGCTTCGGAGGCCTCTTGCATCCTTTTTTGAAGCTGTCTCTGAAGGATGTCGGTCTTTCCTTCCAGGAAAAGCACCACTTCCTCGACCATCTTCATGTACTGTTCCCGGGAAACTTTGCCCGCACAGGCGGCGAGACATTGGCCCATCGAAAAGTTGAGGCAGGGACGTTCCCTGGGGATGAGCTTTTTACCTTTGCAAAGCCTTAGCGGGAAAAGCTGGTGCAGGTATTTGAGCGTATCGCGGGCCGCTCGAGCCGATGGATAGGGGCCGAAGTATGCCGCTCCGTCTTTTTGAAACCGCCGTACTATGTCCAGCCTGGGGTAGGGGTCACGAGGGTCGATCCGTATCGAGAGGTAAGTTTTGTCGTCGCGAAGCACGACATTGTAGCGCGGGCGGTGTTTCTTTATGAGGCTGGCCTCGAGCAGCAGAGCCTCCTTCTCGGATGATGTAATGGCGTATTCGACATCGGCGGCCTTGGCGAGCATGATCCTGGTCTTGATGTCTACCGCGTCGTCGCCCCGGAAATAATTGCCGATTCGTTTCCTCAGGTCCCGGGCTTTTCCGATGTAAAGGATAGTCCCGCCTTCGTCCCTGAACATGTATATGCCGGGCAGGTGCGGAAATGCGGATATCCTGTCCGCAAGGGCGGGGGGGCGGTCGGACCGCCGCGCCTCGCGGAGCGTCGAGATTTCGGCGGCGGCTGAGGTCGCTGTTTTCCCGGATTGGGCGCTATCGTCGATATCTGGCCCAGCGGGTCCGTTTTGGTTTCCGACTTCGAGTTCAGGCATTTTTGTATCTGTTTCCAACGTACTGGAATCTTGATTATCTCGATTTCAATTATAGCACACAAGCCCGAGCCCGCCATAATTCCAGGCGCTGCAAGATGCTTAATGTTTTCACGCAGAAGCGGATCAGGCCGCTCGCATGTAGCCCGTCGCCGAAGGAGCGATTTCGA
>JBELAB010000127.1:0-7489 GCA_049509275.1 Syntrophobacteraceae bacterium
TGAGCTTCAGAAAGCTATCCCGGATTGCCGGAATCAAAATCGATTGATCGAAAAGAGTATGTGCTTTTCTGGACATTTTTTCGTTCCTCAAAAAAGCCTGGCCGAGTTTGAATTCTCCTTAGAAATCTTCAGGCCGTACAAGCACAACGAATAGATAGACTATCAAAGCGACCCCAACCATTCCCACTATCCAGTTCTCAACCATTCCCTTCTCCCCGTAAAAAGCGCACGTAAAGTCCACAAAGAACAAAGAAACCGGTGAGATTTCCCCGTGACCGTTTTGAGATTTTGAGTTGCAAGCGAGAAAGGGCAAAAAGAGAGATTTCTTCCTGAGCACAATATGCCATTACTCATCCAAAGTGATGCATCCGCCTGATTCAAGCCGATCATTACTAATAATCACTCAAATCCCCCATCGCCATGGCTCATCTAAAGGGTAACGCATACGCTGTGCCATATATAAAGACCTTTAAATACAATGACTTAGATGGATTTTTGTGAGCGGGAAGCAGGCTGGACACTTCAAAATGAAAGAAGTTCCATTCTTGAGAATTGCGAACTGATATGACACATAAAACGCCGTACTTTTTCCGCAGATCCCGGAGCGCTTTCAATTGTGCGCTCCGCTCCCCTGAGAGTCTCTTGTATTCATTTTTGATGCAAGGCAGAGCTTTCTTTGAAACGCACAAACCTTTAACCGTGAACCGGCTGTTTTGGCAATCTTCGCCGCTTCATTGCTCGTCGAGCCTTTTTGAGTTGCATCAATGAAAGTGGAAGAATATAGTAAACGCCGAAAATTAGCATGAGGGATGGAGTTCCCCCCGAAACCGTCTGAAAGGCTGATGACTCCTACTGGCTCGAGATGCACCCTGGTGGGAGGGCACGCAGCCATGGATTGCAAACTAACTCCCACTGGCCGATTACCGGGGGAGTTTTTTTGTGGTCTGTTCTCCATCACTTTCAAATCCTTTGGCAATTGCAAAAGCAAGATGGGCTTGTCCGGTTTCTCCAGATCCAATCCGTGCCCATCCTGCCCCTCGCCGCATAAAGCCGCTCCGAGTGACTTTCATACCCCGTCGTTTAAAAGCGGACTCCGGGTTTCGCCGTTTTCAATATCAAAGAGGGCAATCAAAGCAGAAACGAGGAGAGATTCATGATCAACAGGATTGCATTCAACATTATGCAGGTTCTAGTGGTGATGGCCTTCGCACCCCTGGCGAAAGGGATACTCACCCGACTCAAAGAAAATGTTCAGTCCAAGCGGGGACCGAGCATTTTCCAGCCATATCGGGATATCCGCAAACTCTTCCACAAGGATGAAATAGTCTCCATGGAAAGCTCGTGGATATTCCGTTTCACGCCTTACATCGTCTTCGTTACGCCGATCTTCGTCGCGCTGCTGATCCCTGTGCTCACGGGCTACCCGCTCTTTTTCGCCTTCATGGGCGATATGCTGGGGGGTGGGTTCATCCTGGCCCTTGGCGGTTTCTTCGCCACGATGGCCGCCATCGATACTGGAAATCCATACGGCCCGATGGGCGCCAGCCGGACCCGGATGGTCGGTTTTCTCGCAGAGCCGGTCTTTATGATTGTTTTCTTTACAGTCTCCTTCGTCGCCGGCTCGACGATCCCTTATATCGTTCAAAAGCATTGGGTCACACCTTTGGCCAATTTCTTTGAACCTTCCCACGTCCTGTTGATGTTGTCTTTTTTGATGCTGATCATCGCTGAAACGGGGAAGATACCCGTGGACAATCCCGCCGGGCACTTCGAACTGGCGATGGTCGATGAATCCAAGGGACTCGAATACTCCGGCCGGGGGGCGGCGCTTATGAAGTGGGGCGGATCGATGAAATTCTTTATCCTCTGCTGCATTTTTCTCAACGTTCTCGTCGCGCCCTGGGGGCTGGCTCAGACCGAACACCTCTGGGACGTGCTTTTGTCGATTCCACTTGTCCTGTTCAAGATATTTGTCTTCCTGCTGGTCCTGGTGGTCATTGAATCGTCACTGGCCAAGCTGCGGCTTTTCCGAATTACGGAATTTATGGGGGCGGCCTTCGCCACCGCTGTGGCGGCCATGATCACCAAGCTTTTGATGATGTAGGATGTTGGAGGCAACGCATGTTTGACGCAACGATGATAACCACAACCCTTGCCAAGTTGAACGCACTGGCCGGGGGTCTTTTCCTTTTGACCGCCTTTGCGCTGGTTGCCACGCGACAGGTTTTAGCTTGTCTGCGAATTTACATCGGGCAGTCCGTGTTGCTGGCGGTTTCGGCTGTTCTTCTGGGGGCGCTGTACAACTCGGTCCATCTGTTTGTTGTGGCGGCCATCACCCTGGCTATCAAATCCATCCTTATTCCCAGGCTCCTTCGCAGGACGGTCGGAGAGAACATGTACGCCCGGCGCGAAATATCACAGATCCTGAACGTCCCAACGTCGCTGCTGATCGCCGTGGCAATCGCCTTTTTTGCTTACGCAGTGGCAACGCCCCTTCTGGCCGCTTCCCCGGGACCTTACGAAAGCATCAACCTGCCCATCGGCATGGCGGGGCTTTTCCTTGGCGCTTATACCATCTGCGTCCGGCGCGAGGCTATCCCCCAGCTTATCGGCATTCTGGCAATGGAAAACGGCGCCTTTTTCGCCGGTGTTTCGATTGCTCCCAGCCTGCCTCTGATTGCCGAACTGGCTGCGGCGTTCGATGTCCTGATCATCGCTCTGGTGATGGGCCTGTTGACCAGGAAAATCCATAAATATATGGGCACTACGAACGTTGGTGAAATGATGTCCTTAAGAGAGGAGTAAACGTTTATGGAACTCTTGTACATCCTCTGTATCCCCCTGCTGGCCGCTATCGGCTCGCTGATACCCAGAGGAAGAATATTGGCGCCGGGAATCACCCTGATCAGCTCCGCGTCCGTGCTTATCCTGTCTTTGGATACCGCTATGCATACGGCATCGGCAAAAGAAGTCGTTGCTGTAACCGGTTGGATTTCCTGCGACAGCTTCGGGGCCCTGATCCTCTTGCTTGTCGCCGTGGTGGGCTTTGCCGCAGCTATCTTCTCCTGGGGATATATCGACAGGCTCAGGGAAACCCGGCAGGGGATAATATTTCGTCCATATTATGCGCTTTTCAACCTCTTTCTAGTCTCGATGCTGGCGGTGCCTCTGTTTTCTCAGGTCGCTCTGGTATGGATCGCCGTCGAGTTGACTACCCTTCTGTCCGTATTTCTGGTCAGCTTCGCATCGACTCCCGAGGCGCTGGAAGCAGCGTGGAAATATGTCGTTTTGACCTGTATGGGCGCCGCAATAGCCCTTCTGGGTATCCTTATGCTCTACTGGGGGATGAACGCCGTCAGCCAGGAGCCCTTCACATGGGCAGGATTGACAACGGCCTCCTCAAAGATGTCGCCGTCTCTGCTTAATACCGCATTCTTTTTTATTCTGATCGGCTTTGGCGCCAAGGTGGGACTGGTTCCACTGCACACCTGGCTCCCCGATGCCCACGGCCAGGCCCCTTCGCCTATCTGTGCGCTTTTGTCCGGCGTTGAAACTACCGTGGTCCTTTACACCATCATGCGGTTATTCCCTCTTTTTCAGGGCACCTCTGCCGCCGACATGGGCATGTGGCTGGTGATCTTCGGCCTCATCTCCACGGGTGTGGCCGCCTTTCTCCTGATCCAGGCCAAGGACTATAAGCGGATGTTCGCCTTTTCCACGGTGGAGCATATGGGAATTATTCTTGTCGCCGTCGGGGTGGGAAGCTACGGGGCCCATTTAGGGGCCATGCTGCAGATTGTCGGCCACAGCCTTGCCAAAGCTCTCTGCTTCTTCGCCGCCGGCATGACTTTGCTGACAACAGACAACCGGGACATCGGGTCGATTCGGGGGCTGATCCGCATATCGCCGATCGCCGGGTTCTTTCTAATAGTGGGGGCGCTGGGCATCGCCGGAGCACCGCCCTTCGCTCTATTTTTGAGTGAACTCACCATCCTCAAAGCAGGACTGGCAAGCGGACAGTACTGGGTTATGGGCCTGTTGGCCATCTTTATAGTCATTGCCTTTTTCGGCATTCTCTTCCAGATAAATCACATGGTCTTCGGGAAACCGGCAACGATGTCGAAGACTACCCTGCCGGCGACATGCGTGGCCGCAGCGGTAATTATAGTGTTACCTGTGATCCTGCTTGGCGTCTATATACCGGGACCTGTTTACGACCTTTTGCAACTTGCGGCGTATTCTTTAGGGAGGTAGAGTTCCATGGAAAATTCAATGGATGAGACGACCTTTCAATCTCTTCCCGATGCGGTGGCTAAACGCTGGCCTGGACAGGCCCAGGTAAATCTCGACGTCCGGAGATCGATCTGCCTGTTGACATGCGACAGCAGCCTGCTGCCCGATATCTGTGAGTGGGTTTGTTCAACATCGGCCTTTAGATTCGCTACTCTGGTGGTCGAAGAAGAAGCTGCTCAGTGGCTGTTGCGATACGTCTTTTACGGGCAACCGGGAATCGGACAGCTCCATATCCTCCTCCGAACAGCTAAAGAGGTGGTTGCCATCCCCAGCATCAGCGGCATCGTTCATGCCGCCGACTGGCACGAACGGGAAACGGAAGACCTTTTCGGCCTTACCTTCACGGGCCATCCTCGGCTGGGCGATTTCGTTCTCCATGAGGAATGGCCGGAGGACGTTAAGCCCATGCGTTCGGGCTTTAACGCCTTTCTTCCATACCGGCACCGGGTATTGGACCGCGAATGGCGGCCCCAAAGCATTGTCCAGGCGCCTGGGGCGTTTATGATGCCCATTGGTCCAGTCTACTCGGACGTCGCCGAATCGGCCCATTTTCTTCTCGAAACGGTGGGCGAAGATGTGATTCGAATTATCCGTCGCTTCTTTTATAAATACCGGGGGGTCGAAAAAATTTCAGAAGGCCGCTCGGTCGACCAGGTCATTCTTCTCTCGGAACGCTTTTCAGGGACATCCGCCTTTGCTCATTCGCTGGCCTTCTGCCAGGCTGTCGAGGAGATCTGCGGAGCCGATACAACGCCTCGGGCAAAAGCCCTTCGCATTGTCCTGGCCGAATTGGAACGCCTGCGTCACCATATTGCGGCCATTGCCGGTATATGCGGTTCAACAGCACTCTCGGTAGCCACCAGCCAGGCCGGAATTCTGGAGGAAGAATCTTTGCGGATTACCGGTTCCTTTACCGGACATCGCTACTTCTTCGGCTTGAACAGACCAGGGGGATTAACGCGGGATTTCAACAATTCCACTTGTCTTCAACTCGCCGATGATGCGGCGAGGCTCATTGAAAAACTCTGCAAACTGAATGACATGCTCCGCTTCACAAGTAGTTTTCTTGACCGGATCGAGGAAGTAGGTACCGTCTCAAGAGAACAGGCGATCACTTACGGATTGGTCGGGCCCATCGCCCGCGCTTCCGGGCTCGCCCGCGACCTGCGCAAAGCGCTGCCCTACTGTGGCTATGAAGGGGTCGCATTTGATGTACCGGTCGAAACCGAGGGGGACGGTTACGCCCGCCTCAGGGTCCTCTTCCGGGAGGCGGAACAATCCGCGGCGATTATCCGGGAAATGGCCGCAGCTTTGCCTGACGGTGATATTGCCAGTCCGTTGGAATACGCAGCAGGCGGCGCCCTCGGGTGGGTAGAGGCCCCGCGCGGCGCGGCCTTTCACTGGGTCAGAATCAATGAGAGCGGCGCTGTGGGTCGGTATCGTCTCACCACACCGTCCTTTACCAACTGGCATGGCTTTCATCTGGCCGCTGAGGATTTTGCGTTTCAAGACTTCCCGATCATCATGGCCACTTTCGGACTCTCGAATGCCGAGTCGGATCGATAGGAGGAATGGAATGACCAAGTGGGTTTTGAAAGGACTAAAGACGGGAATCGTCACAACTGCCTATCCCGGCCGTGATGAGGCGGCTCCTGGTGTTTCGCCGGGACTGCCGGGGAGCGGCCTGCCGTTCGACAAAGAATCTTCTGTCGATGCTGAAAGGTGTCCCACCCGGGCATTCATTCATGACGGACAACGTCTCTCGGTGGATTACCGGCGATGCGTCCATTGCTTTCGGTGCGCTAAAGGCGAACAGGGTTCGATTCAATGGCAGGATGGTTACGAATGGGCTTATCGCCTACCTGATTCCCGACATGAAGATCCGGGGCTGAGAGACGTTTTTAGAACATCTCTGCATATCCGTGTAGTCGATGCGGGGGCTTGCGGCGCCTGCCTGAGTGAAATCGAACAACTCAACAAGCCCTGCTACAATATCCACCGCCTGGGGTTCTTCATCACACCGACCCCTCGGGAAGCCGACGTACTGCTTGTCGCCGGTCCCGTTACCGACCACATGCGGATGAGTCTTAAAAAGGCATATGAGGCGATGCCAACCCCGAAAAAGGTGGTCGCCGTCGGCGCATGTGCACTTTCAGGCGGTGTTTTCGGGCCGAGCTTCATTTCCGGTGGAGGCGTATCCGATATAATGCCCGTCGACGTGGCCATTCCCGGGTGCCCGCCTCCGCCGCTGGCCCTCATCCACGGTCTCCTGGTGATGGTAAACAGAAAACCATCGGCGTCATGGCTATCAACCACGCCGGTGTCGGGAGGTAAAGAAAATGTTTGAGACGAACAGCCTTTTCATTCTGTTTCTCATCCTTTGCGGCATCGGCGCAGCCGTCTCCGCTGTGACGCCCGGACGGCGGAACCCGACGATCCTCTCCTGGATCGCCTCGGCTTCCGCAATAACGATTCTTTTGGCCAGCGGAAATACTCTCCTCTCCGGACACCCGTTTCAATTGCGCCTCTGGGACCTCTTTTCCTTCGGCCCCCTGGTTCTCCGGATGGATCGACTCTCAGCGCTGTTCGTTTTCGTTACGGCTTTGGTCTATCTACCCGTGTCCATCTATTCGGCAGTTTACATGAGAGAGTACCTGGGCCGTTACAGTTTGAGAAGCTTCGGCATCTACTATCACCTCCTCTTTGCTTCGATTGTCTTGCTCCTTGTCGCCGCCGATGTCGTTACATTCCTGTTCTCCTGGGAGCTCATGTCGATTCTCTCTTACCTGCTTGTGAATTATAAGCACGAAGATGAATACAATACCCGGGCCGGTTATCTCATGCTGGCCATGAGCGAAGCCGGAACGCTCGCCGCCGCCCTGGCTTTGCTTCTCTTGGCCGAGACGTCAGGAAAACTTGATTTCGCATCGTTGAAAGCAGCATCCATCGGTATGAGCGAGACGGCGCGGTGGGCCGTATTTCTCCTTTCCTTTTTCGGGTTCGGAGTGAAGGCCGGACTTGTCCCGTTCAATTCGTGGCTGCCACGCGCGCATCCGGCAGCACCGGGCAATGTCTCCGCGCTGTTATCCGGTGTCATCGTGAACGCAGGAATATACGGCATTATGCGCGTCAATGTTAATCTCCTCCAGATAACCAGTGCCGGTCCAGGGCTGGTCGTTCTGCTTGTAGGTACACT
>JBELAB010000128.1:0-7488 GCA_049509275.1 Syntrophobacteraceae bacterium
TGCCCGACAAATTCCCTCACCACCGAATAACCCCGCTTCTCCACGTAGTCCTGTATCGCATGAGAAATATCGGAGAGGCGGTTTCCGGAAATCGCCTGCAAAATTCCTTCGTAGAGACACTCCTCGGTCACCGCGCACAACCGTGCAGCTTTCTGGGTGATCTGCCCCACAGGCGCCGTTACGGCCGCGTCCCCGTAATAACCATCCAAAATAACGCCGAAGTCCAGGCTTATGATGTCCCCTTCTTTTAGCCGGCGTTGTTTGGAGGGCATTCCATGGACAACTTCTTCGTTAACCGAGGTGCAAAGGGCGAAGGGATACCCTTGGTAGCCTTTGAACGCCGGTTTTGCGTGCTTTTTTGAAGCAAGTTCCTCACTGATCGCATTGAGTTCCCAGGTCGTGATCCCCGGCTTAATATGCTCGATCAGCCGGTCTAGAATCTCTGCGACAATCAGGCATGAGGTTTTGATCTTGTCAATTTCAGCTCGGGACCGTAGGATTATCAATATAAACGCCCCCGTTCCGGATACTGGATACCAGCCTCCGGATACCGGATAACAACATCACAAATCCGCTCCCCATCATATCCACGCTCCGCAAGGCATCCAGACCGGACACTGCCGGGGCGGGCGGTACAGGCAGAACCTGCCCCGGACCCGATCCGGGGACCTCGACGCTAGCCAAGGACCTTTTGGATGCGCTGCAGTATATCGTCCATTTTGCCCACGCCGTCTATGCGGCGGAGCTTGCCCTGTTTTTCGTAGTAGTCTATCAGGGGCTTTGTCTGCGCTTCGTAAGTTTCAAGCCTGGACTTTACGGTGACTTCGTTGTCATCAGATCTCTGGTAGAGCTCGCCGCCGCATTTGTCGCACACGCCTTGTTTTCCGGGCGGATCAAAAATCACATGGAACCCGGCCCCGCAACTCCGGCAGGTCCGCCGGCCGGTAAGGCGCCCCAGCAGTTCGAAGTTGGGGACCTCGACGCTGACCACGTGATCGATTTTTTGGCCCATCCCGTCGAGGATATTGTCCAGTTGCTGCGCCTGTGCGACCGTGCGTGGAAATCCGTCCAACATATAGCCATTCCCGGCGTCCGGCTCTTGAATACGCTCTTCAACCAACCCGATCACCACGCTGTCGGGAACCAGGCCGCCGGCATCCATATATTTTTTCGCCTCGAGCCCCAGCGGGGTCCCTTGCTTCAGGGCCGCGCGTAGCATGTCGCCCGTGGAGACCTGCGGAATGTGATACTTTTCCACAAGACGTTTAGCCTGAGTGCCTTTGCCGGCGCCGGGCGGTCCCAGCAAAATGATGTTCATCGTTTACCTCCCTCTGAGAGTGCAAGTAAAAGTTCACCCTTCCAACCTGCTGGTCCACTTGGGGGGATGGAGCCAGTTTGCGTCACTCGTTAGCGACGGCCCTTTATGCGTCCGCTTTTGAGAAAACCCTCGTAGTGGCGCGACAGCATATGAGCTTCGATCTGGGCCAGGGTGTCCATTGCGACGCCGATGACAATCAGCAGGGCGGTCCCGCCGAAGTAGAAGGGCACACCAAATCTTGTAATCAGAAGGGTAGGAAGAACACAAACCGCTGAAATATAGAGCGCGCCACCAAGAGTAATGCGGCTCAAAACCTTATCAAGATATTCCGCAGTGGGCCTTCCTGGACGTATGCCGGGGATGAAACCCCCGTATTTTTTCATGTTTTCCGCCACATCCACCGGGTTGAAAACAATAGCCGTATAGAAAAAGCAAAAAAAGATAATGAAACCAACGTAGAGCAGAACGTAGGCCCAATGTCCCGGACTAAGGGCCTGTGAAACCGATTGGACCCAGGGAACTTTTATGAAATTGGCCACAGTAGCCGGAAACATGATTATCGACGACGCAAAAATCGGTGGAATAACCCCCGACGCGTTTATCTTGAGCGGTATATGCGTATTTTGTCCACCGTAAACCCGTCTTCCGACGACTCGCTTGGCATATTGGACGGGGACCCGCCTTTGTCCCCGCTCCATGAATATAATGAAAGCAACCACTCCCAGCATCATCACCGCAAGCGCGGTCAGTATGAAGATGCTCATTTCGCCAGCTTGAACGAGCCTTGTCGTACTGATAAGGGCGTTGGGAATCCCGGCTACTATACCTGCAAAAATGATCAGCGATATCCCGTTTCCGATCCCGCGCTCGGTTATCTGTTCGCCGAGCCACATGATGAACGCAGTACCGGCAGTCAAGGTCAGCACGGTTATCACGCGAAATCCCCATCCGGACATCAAAACCAGCCGTACGTCACCTGGAGCGTGCTGGCTCTCGAGGCCTACGGCTATTCCAAAACCCTGGATGACACTGAGGATCACGGTTCCGTAGCGGGTGTACTGCGTGATCTTTTTGCGTCCCGCCTCTCCCTCCTTGCTGAGCCTTTCCAGAGTGGGGATGACCACCGTAAGGAGCTGGAGGATAATTGATGAACTGATATAAGGCATAATTCCGAGGGCAAAGACGGAAAAGTGGCTCAAAGCGCCCCCGGAAAACATGTCAAAGAGGCCCAGAAGCGTTCCTTTGGCTGCGTTGAAGTATGCTTCCAGGGCTCGTGCATTGATATAGGGGGTCGGAATATGGACTCCGATGCGGTAAACCGCTAGAAGAGCCAGAGTCGTTAAGATACGGCGTTTTAGCTCGGGAATTCTCCCTATAGTCGCAAAGCTTCCGAGCACTTTTTATTTCCCTTCCCTGAGCGGTATCAATTCAACTTTACCACCTGCTGCTTCGATCCTCTTAATGGCTGAAGCGCTTGCCTTGTGTACTCGAACCGTAAGAGGTTGACTGATTTCGCCGTTGGCCAGCAACTTGACGCCATAGCGGACTTTCCTGAGCACCCCGGCGCCGATGAAATCCAGTGGACCGATTTCACTGCCGGCCGTAAATTTGCCCAAATCCCCAACGTTGACGATCGAGAATTCCTTTTTGAAAATATTAGTGAAGCCGCGTTTGGGAATTCTGCGCTGAAGCGGCATCTGGCCGCCTTCGAACCAGGGAGGCGTACCGCCGCCGGAGCGGGATTTTTGTCCCTTTGTGCCCTTTCCAGCGGTCATTCCCTGGCCGGAACCCGAACCTCGGCCGAGGCGCTTTGTATTCTTCTTTGCTCCGGGAGGCGGAGCCAGTTCTCCGAGTCTCATCAAAAACCCCTATCTTTCCTGGATTTTAACCAGGTGAATCACCTTCTTGAGAGCACCCAACACCTGGGGAGAGCTGTAGAGGTTCACGGGCCTGTGCATCCGCGTAAGCCCAAGCGCCTGTAAAACCCTGCGGTGCTTTTCGGGACGCCCTATCGGGCTTCGAATCAGTCTGACCTCAATTGGCTTTAGCATACATGCACCCTTGTAGTTTTAAGTTTTGAGTTTTCAGTTTTTAGTTAACTCAAAACCATCAACTAACAACCAAAAACTGATGAGCTAGGCATCTTCCAGAATATTCTTCCCTCTGGTTTTGGAAACCTGTTCGACGCTGCGCAACTGCTTTAACCCCTCGAGCGTCGCCTTGACGACATTATGGGGATTTCTTGATCCGACGCACTTTGTCAAAATATCATGAATTCCCGCCGCTTCCATGATGGCTCGCACAGCCCCGCCGGCGATGACACCGGTACCGGGGGAGGCCGGCTTCAAAATAACCGAGGAAGCTCCGAACTGGCCGAGCACCTCATGAGGAATTGTGGTTTCCTTGAGGGGCACATCGATCATGTTTCGTTTTGCCGATTCCATTCCTTTGCGTATGGCCTCGGGAACTTCGTTCGCCTTGCCAAGGCTGTGCCCCACCTTGCCGTTGCCGTCCCCAACCACCACTATTGCACTGAACGAAAAACGGCGGCCGCCTTTAACGACTTTGGCCACCCGGCTTATATGGACTACCTTATCAATCATCTGGAGCTGGCTGGAATCCACCGCTATCAATGTGACTGCCTCCGATCTTAAGTTAAAAATCTAGGCCCTTCTGGCGGGCTGCGTCCGCAAGGGCTTGAATACGCCCGTGATATATAAAGCCATTGCGATCGAATACGACCTTGGCGATACCCTTCTCGATGGCTTTGCGGGCGATGAGTTCCCCAACGTGCTTGGCGGCGCCCACTTTTCCCTTGATCGCTTCCATTTCCCTATACTCAGGGGAAAGCGTGGATGCGGACACCAAGGTCGCTCCAGTCTCGTCGTTGACTATCTGAGCATATATATGCTTATCGCTGCGGAAGACCGTCAGCCTGGGGCGCCCTTCGACGCCTTCTATTTTTCTTCTGATGCGCCTTTTGCGTTTGACCCGAGCGGTATAGCGCGGATTTGTGCTGCCTGATGCCATCTGAGCTCCCTCCAAATCTACTTCTTGGAACCGGTCTTGCCTACTTTGCGGCGGACGTGCTCCCCGGAGTATCGAATACCCTTGCCCTTGTAAGGTTCCACCGGCCTGAGAGCGCGAATCCGGGCAGCGGTTTCGCCCAGTATTTCTATATCGATCCCCTCCAGCCGTACGACGTTACCCCTGTCCACGCTGGCTTTTATTCCCTCCGGCAGTGCGAACTGAATGGGATGCGAATACCCCAGGCTCAGGTTCAGATTGCTTCCCTGCACCTCGGCCCGGTAGCCGGTCCCCTGAATCTCGAGTCCCTTTGTGAAACCTTCACTCACGCCCTTGACCATGTTGTGCACCAGGGCACGGATCAGCCCATGAGTGGCATGGGCCTGCTTGGAATCGTCCTTGCACTTGAACTCGACGGCTTGCTCGCTAATCTCCACGCCGACACTTGCCGGAACAGACCTGTGCAGCGTCCCCCTGGGGCCCTGGACGGTGAGGACCGAATCCCCGAGAGTAACTTCCACCCCCTTCGGTAAGGTTATGGGCAATTTACCCACCCGCGACATGCCATTACTCCTTTATCGTAAAAACTCCAAGACTACCAGACAGCGCATAGAAGCTCGCCGCCCACACCTTCTTTGCGGGCCTGCCTGTCGGTCATCACGCCCTTTGAGGTGGAAATGATGGAAATCCCCATTCCGTTCATTACTCGAGGGATCTGCTCGTGGCCGACATAAATGCGGCGGCCGGACTTGCTGATTCGCTTGGCTCCGACCAAAGCGCCCTCCCGGCCTTCAGCGTACTTGATATGAACGCGGAGAATTCCCTGCTTGTCGTCCCTTATGAATTTATAGTTCTTTATGTATCCCTCGTCTTTCAGGATACGGCACAGGTTCGCCCTAATGCGTGAAGCGGGGATATCCAACTTGTCAAACCGTGCTTTCTGAGCATTGCGAATACGGTTAAGGAAGTCGCCTATCGAATCGGACACCATCATTTTTAATTTCTCCTCCGGTCCTACCAGCTTGCCTTGACCACGCCGGGAAGTTCACCCCTGAGGGCCATGTTGCGGAAGCAGATACGGCAGATTCCGAACTTGCGGATGTAGGCACGAGGCCGGCCGCACACCGGACACCGGTTGTATCTGCGTGCCTTGAATTTGGGAGTTCGTTTTGCTTTTGCTATGAGAGACTTCTTAGCCAAAGGAGGCCTCCTTCTCAGCGCTTGAACGGCATGCCCATAAGGGCGAGAAGCGTCCTTGCCTCATCGTCCGTCTTGGCAGTCGTAACTATTGTAATATTCATCCCCTTGATCTTATCGATCTTGTCGTAGTCTATCTCGGGGAAAATGATGTGTTCCTTTATTCCAAGGGTGTAATTGCCCCTGCCGTCCAAAGCTTTTGGAGAAACGCCTCGGAAGTCACGAACGCGGGGCAGGGCAACATTGACGAGCTTGTCGTAGAACTCGTACATCCGGTTGCCTCTAAGAGTAACCATGCACCCGATCGGCATACCCTTCCTCAGCTTGAAGGCAGCGATACTCTGGCGCGCCTTGGTGATAACCGGCTTTTGCCCGCTTATCTGGGACAACTCGGCCGTAGCGGAGTCCAGTATTTTTACGTTCTGAATAGCCTCCCCAAGCCCCATATTGATTATAATCTTGGCAAGCCTGGGAATTTGCATCGGGCTCTTATACCGATACTGCTCCCGGAGCTGAGGAGCAATTTCCTGAAAAAACCTGTCGAACAGTACCGCCATTTTACCTCCACTCCCGCCTTTGAGGTGGACGACCCTAGTCGATGACTTCCCGGCATTTCTTGCAATACCGGACTTTGCGGTCGTCATCGAGCACTCTATAGCCCACCCTGGTCGGGTCTGTACACTTTGAACAAATCAACATTAGATTGGAAATTTGAATGGGGGCTTCTCTTTCCAGAATGCCACCCTGCCTCGTCTGCTGACTGGGCTTGAGATGGCGCTTGACAATGTTGAGCTTTTCCACGATCGCCCGCTCCTTTTTGGGAATTACCCGCAGCACCTTGCCGCTCTTTCCCTTATCCTTGCCGGCGATCACCTTCACCGTATCGTTTTTCTTTATATGATAATCGTGATGTTTCATCGCGTGAGTCCTTGTCGCTAAAGAACTTCCGGAGCGAGCGATATAATCTTCATAAACTGTTTGGCGCGCAGTTCCCTGGCTACCGGTCCAAAAATGCGGGTGCCGATCGGTTCCCTGGCGGCGTTGATCAGGACTGCCGAGTTATCGTCGAACTTGATATAGGAACCATCCGGCCGGCGTACTTCCTTCTTTGTGCGCACTACAACCGCCCTGAGCACGTCACCCTTCTTCACTTTCGCGTTGGGAATGGCCTCCTGGACAGACACCACGATGATGTCGCCCACCGAAGCGTATCGCCTGCGGGTCCCTCCGAGCACCTTTATGCAGTAAAGCCGCTTGGCCCCGGAATTATCAGCGGCGTTCAATTGAGTTTCCGATTGAATCATCTGTTACTCCAGATCTGTTTAACGGACACCAGCCGGTTGGCAATCAGAAGGCCGCCTTTTCCAGGACCTTCACAACCAGCCAGCGCTTTTCCTTACTGATCGGCCTGCTTTCCTCGATAAGCACTTGGTCTCCAACGGAGCATGCATTCTGCGGGTCGTGGGCCTTGAAGGTGTTCCTGCGCCGAACGTACTTGCGGTATTTAGTGTCCTGAATCAGCCGTTCGACCATGACCACCACGGTCTTGTCCATTTTGTTGCTCATGACCTTACCGACTCGAGTTTTCCTGGTAGATGCCTGTTGTTCCATGATACCTCTCTGCCCCTATGCTCCGTCTTTGCTGTCCATCTCGGACAAAATCGTGAGAATCTGCGCTATGTCCTTTTTATTCTTCGGAAGCTGGGCGGTGTTATCCAGTTGTCCGGTCGCATGTTGAAACGTGAGATTAAACTGGGCTTCCCGGATTTCGTTGAGCTTCTCAATCAACTCATCTTTAGTCATTTCCCGCAGAGCGCTCGTTTTCATAGTATATCCTGCCTCGAAACGAAACGAGTGGGCACCGGAAGCTTGTGCGCGGCAAGACCTAGCGCCTCCCGCGCAGTGGCTTCATTTACGCCCTTTATTTCATATAGGACCCGGCCCGG
>JBELAB010000129.1:0-7436 GCA_049509275.1 Syntrophobacteraceae bacterium
GGACTTATCCGGTTCTTTTTCGAAAACAAAGGTGTCAGTCGCTACCTCCCGTCCATGGCCAAAGAGGTGGTTGTTTTTCGAAAGCATCGTTCCCTGGAAGATGCCCCCGGGGCGCAGCACGCGATGGACTTCGGACAGGGACTTTTGGACTACGTCCCGGTTGCCGTGGTAGATCACGTTCCAGGCAAGCAGGTAGTCAAAGCTCTCGCCGGCGCAGGGCAGGTCAGTCATCAATCCGGTCACGAAATAAATCGGCCTCATTTGCTCTTGGGCAAGCGAGCGGGCGAAATCAACGCCGGCGTTGCTGCCGTCAAGGGCGAAAACACTGTATCCCAGGGAAGCCAAAAAGAGCGAATGCCTGCCGACACCGCACCCGAGGTCCATGGCTGTCGATGCACCGATATTCCCCAGCAGTTCCGCTATTTCCTTCACCTCGGATTCGGGCTTTAGCCAGTCGCGCCGCCCTGTCTCAGTCTTCCAGCGCTCATCCCATTCCATGTAGGCGGTCGCCGTCGCTTCCGGTCTCAACATAAACTTCTTTCGAACCTCAACTGAGTCTTGCTTCATAGTCATTGCGACCTTCTACATACTCCATGTTACGGTTTCATTGCAAGCGGGCGAAAATTCATCGTCCGATAAAATTTATTCCCACCTCCTGTTGCAAAAACCTGAGGAAGTTAAAGGTTCATCTCAATGGCGGAATTTTTTCCGCACGATTGCATAAAGTCCCAGCCGGGTCGGCAAATTTTTCGACAGGCAGGTCCCGGTCAAGTCCCTGTGCAGGAGTCTTCATCAAGGGGCCGGTGTCAACCCGCGTCGGGAACACGGCGGTGAATAACCGGTCCCGCCACGGCTTGCGCGGTTCTACGGACAAAATGACCGTCTCGCGCAAGAGCCGAAGACGGTCATCGGAAGGGCTGCATCACAAAAGGCGGCGGTCTGATGTGCCGCAAATTTAGAACTTGTAGTTCACACCGATCTGGAAGATGTTGGCCGTTGTCTTCCACTGGTAACTATTCTGGAACGCCGTGATCAGTGGAATCGAACCGACAATGGCGGACTCGTTTCCGAGGTCCATATACAGATACTCCGCCTTGACGGTCCAACACTTCGAAACGGCGTATTCGACGCCTCCGCCTAAGGTCCAGCCCACCTTTGTAGTGCTGAGGGATGCGGGGTAGCCATTGAGCGGTCCATAAGCATTCGCGGAGTAGGACACATCGCCGTAGGCCAGACCGCCAGTCGCATAGATGAGCACGTTGGGCCTCACGGTGTAGCCCAGCCTCGGACGCACTGTTCCGAACCAGTTGATGCTCTCACGCGCTGTACCAACCCCATAGGTCAATCCCGGGTAGGGGGAGACGCTTTGGGACCCGCTCATTCCAGACCCCGAAAAGTCGGCCTCGATTCCAACGACGAAGCATCCCATCTGATAGTTGTAGCCGGCCTGCACACCACCAACGACCCCGCCCGGATCGGTACTCAGTGACGCCCCCGGAATCCCAAAGCGGTTAGGCAGCCAGGTACTGTTCGTAACCCCATCGCCCCAGCCGTAGCCGAGGTGGAGCCCGGCGTAAGGCCCGGTCCAATTAAAGGACGGTGCACTCTCAGCCGCCGGAGCGGTTTGACTGAAGACCAGCACGCAGGCTAGTGAAAGTAAACACATCAAACGCGGCAATTTCATGGCTCTCTTCCTTTTTTCCATTGAACGAAATTGAGATCGAGTCTATTTGCGGAAACGGCTTCTTTACCCCACGGCCATTCATTTTGTCTCGTCTCGATGTGATGCGGTCACCGTGAAAGATAATGACATGATTCCTTTTGTCCAGCCGATTTACCTCGCGGAATCCCACAAAAAAAAGCGGAACCATGGAGGGCTTGGATTGTAGAAATTAGAAACCGGTTCAGTACTCCATCTGGATTCCGATTTCCATGACTTTCGAGGGGGGTATGTTCAGGTAGGACGATCCGCTGAGCGAATTGCGAAACATGAACGTAAACAGAAACCTGCGCCACCTTGGCATGGTCCTTTTGCGCTCGCGCACCAGGCTTATCCGGCCCACGTAGTACGTCACCTCATTAAGATTGATGTCCAGCCCCTTGGCCTTGGCCAGGGACATAATTTGCGGTATGTCCGGCGATTCCATGAAGCCGTAGCGGGCGCTGATCCGGAAGACCCCGTGACCCAGCTTCTCGATTTCTATCCGCTCGGGGTCCGCCACCTCGGGGGCGTCGATGGTGAGTACCGAAAGGATCACCAGTTTCTCATACATGGCCCTCGTCTGCTTGACATAGTGAAGGAGCATGGGCGGCACTTCCCTGTGGAAAGTGGAGAGGAACACGCCGACGCCCGGCAGGCGTATCAGGCTCTCGGCGGCAACCATTTCCATGAATTTTTCTTTTGGAACGGTGCTGGTCATCACCATTATAGCCAGCCTCTTCCAACCGTCCCACCAGGAGACCATGATAACCATGACCAGCAGGGCGCTGGACATCGGAAACCAGCCGCCCGTGGTGAATTTCTGCAGGCATGAACTGAAGTAGGTGAGGTCCATTATCAAGAAAAGCAAACAGAGCGGCAGGGCCCTAATTACGCTCCATCCCCAGACCCACCTGCAAATAAAGTAGAATACCACCGAGGTGATGAGCATGGTCCCGGTGACCGCTATGCCGTAGGCGTCGGCGAGGTTGTCGGACGCCTTGAAGTAAAGCGTTATCGCGATGGCCGCCACCATCATAAGAACGTTTACATCGGGAAGATAGACCTGCCCTTCTGCCATTCCCGATGTGTGCACGACCCTCATGCGCGGCAGGAAGCCCAGTTGAATGGCCTGCCGGGTCAGCGAGAAGACCCCGGAGATGATGGCCTGCGAAGCTATGATCGCGGCAATCGTGGCGAGCACGACCATCGGGTAGAGCAGAGCGTGTGGAACGAGGCTGAAAAACGGCGACTCCGCCTGCGCCGGGTCGTGCAATATCACGGCGCCCTGGCCGAAATAGTTCAGAAGAAGCGCCGGGAGCGCCACGAGGTACCAGGAGATGCGGATAGCCCTGGCCCCGAAGTGCCCCATATCGGCGTAGAGGGCCTCGCACCCGGTCACGCAGAGCACTACCGCGCCCAGCAAAAAGAACCCGCGTATCCCGTTGTTTAAAAAGAACCGGACTCCATGGGCCGGGTTGACCGCTGCCAGTATGTCGGGCCTGCGCGAGATTGCCGCAACCCCCAGCGTGGCTATGACCACGAACCACAGGATCATCACCGGTCCGAATAGCTTGCCGATCTTGCCCGTACCCTGGCTTTGGGCCCAGAAGAGCAGAAACAGTATGCCGCAGGTCAAGGGGACAACCAGCGGTTTGGTGCTCGTGGTGGCCACTTCGAGCCCCTCGAGGGCGGACAGCACCGAAATGACCGGAGTTATGAGACCGTCGCCGTAGAGCAGTGCCGAGCCGAAAAGCCCGGCCAGGATCAGTCCCCTGCCCAGGCTGGCGCCCCTTTTCTTGTGGAGAAGGGCCAGCATGGCAAAAACACCGCCCTCTCCGCCATCCTCGGCCTGGAGGATAAACAGCGCGTACTTGAAGCTGACCACCAGCATCAGCGACCAAAAAATCAATGACACCAGGCCCAGAACGTTTTGCGGCGAGGGGGTAATCGATGATTGGCCGATGAAGCAAACTTTGAGGGTATACAACGGGCTGGTGCCGATATCGCCGAAAACCACCCCCAGCGCGGCGGCGACCAGAACACCGGCCTTCTCTTTAGTGTGACCCATGGAAAATCATTCCCAACCCGGTCTTAGGTTACCACGTGCCCAACACGTCATTTTCGCTGCGGGGCGCCTTCCCACCATACCTGGGCAAGCTCCAGGCGAGTCGCCTCCACAAGGTTGTCGATAGCCTGCTGGGACTCCGGCGTGGTTTGAAAACCGTGGAACTGGAGGGTGTGCATTATCAGACTCACCGCGTCATCCACACTGATCGACTTGAGGTGTATTACCATGTCGTAGAAGGTCGCGTCCCAGGTATCGGCCCCGTAAAGGGAAAGCGCCCACTTTCGCCGCTCCTCGTCATCCCTCACGAGGATTTCCCGGGCCTTGTCGGCAGCGATGCCTTCCCGCTCGACCTCGTCGGCAACGCGGGCTTCGAGGTCGCCCACTATCCGCACCTTGAGCACGTGAGGTATGCCCTGAAGGAAAAAGTTCCCGAACAGCCCATGGTAGACAACATTGTCTTTTTGCACGCGCTTGAGGAGGGCGGCGCGGATGTAGGTTACGTATTTTTTCTTGTCGCTGGTAAAACGCTCCAGAATCCCGGGCGCATCCTCGATCGCCCGGACCAGTTTGATTTCCGGGATGTTGAATTCCTTGGAAGCCGCCAGGAGTATCTCGCGGGAAATACAGTCATAGCCCAGCTTCGCCGCCAGTTTTTCCGCTACTTCCCGGCCTCGGTAGTACGAGCCTCTCGAAATGGTGATTATCGCCATCTCCCGTCCTTTCCTGATTCTTTGATAGAAGCTTCCTTGCGATTACTTTAGCATGGAAAGTCCAAGATAAGACATAATGATTGTCATGGCCGGATAACGAAAAATCCATCGATTCCGCCTGAGTTGCTCCTTCGCTTGTCCTGCGCCTGAAGCCGATGTGCATAAGGTAAAGCGGCTTATGGCAGGGATGATTATGCCGGGGCTTATGAGGAGTTGGATAGGTGGGAGGTGATAGAGGCGCACAGTAAAGTCGGGGCGATCAATGATTCCCGGGATTTATTGCCTTGTCCTGCCCGAGTCGCTCGAAATACCATCTTTCCTGTTAGTGTCGGAATAGGACGACCCTTGACTTGCCGCAGGACTTTTATGCTTGCCCCCCGTAGCCTTGTCAGCATCTCTTGAGTCGCAACGGGAGCCCCAAAGAGAACATGTGGAAGAGTTCGGCGAAGAGTCGTTTGAACCAAGGTCGCACGCTGCCCGTACGCTGAAAAATGAGCCGCTGACCAGCAGTAGCGAGAGCACCATTCCAAGAATCAGTTTTTTACTCACCTTTATCTCCATAAAACACCAGTAGTCATTATCAGAAATGATGCACCCACCTGAAAACGCAATATAATAACTTTGTATGATAAACGTAAAAGCAGTCTCGGCCCTTGTCAACAGCCATAACATCCGGACTTGTATAATTCCGAATACGTTCGCCACGCTCTGCGCAGGTCACATGGATGATTATGCCGTCAAAATAAAAGAGGATTGACATGTGCGAGCCGTTGTCGAACCCAGCCGAACAGCTCAGTTAGCAGAAACTTACGCTGCCCTTGGCTGCACTATGCGTTCAATGTGTTTTCCGGTCTCCGCTTCAGCCTTCCTTATCTCGTAGGCAATTTGCAGGTTCATCCAGAACTCGGGAGTTGTGCCGAAGTATCGCGCGAGCCGCAATGAAGTGTCAGCCGTTATGGCGCGTTGTCCCTTCATAATACCGGTAATACGGTTCGCCGGAACTCCCAAAGCACCAGCCAGAGCATTGGCGGAAAGGCTAAGTTCAGCCAGTTCTTCACGTAAGATTTCTCCCGGGTGGATAGGACGCATAGCGTTTTTCATTGCCGTTCTTTCCTCAGTGATAATCCGTTATTTCTGCATTGTGCGGCCCATCTTCAAGCCATTCGAAACACACCCGCCACTGCATGTTTATGCGGATACTCACCTGTCCTTTGCGGTCACCCGAGAGTGCTTCAAACCGGTTGCTCTGAAGGCGCGTTAAGTCGTCAAGTCCTAAAGCACTGTCAAGAACCTGTAAGCGCCGATCAGAGCAGCGAAAGGCGGCTTCAAATCCCATCAGTGCACACTATATGCACGCCAAACAAAAGGGGTTACAGCGCCATCACTGCAACCCCTTGATGTTCCTAATGGAGCTACGGGGAGTCGAACCCCGGACCTCTTGAATGCCATTCAAGCGCTCTCCCAACTGAGCTACAGCCCCGGATAGCTGCCCAGCCAAAATCTGAGACTTCAACTCTGCGGCAGTTATATTTGTGTATCCAATTTGAAAGCGCCTGTCAAGGCGATTCTGGATACAGGATGCCCGGACTCGATGCCGGGCGGGGCGGTTTTTATCCGTATCCTGAAACCGGGATGCCATGTCCGGATATTGCCCCGAGTTCTCGCATTTCCCTTGACACCCGCCAAAATGCCTGATTAGAATTCGACAAGGCCGGAGTGGTGGAACTGGTAGACGCGCTGGACTCAAAATCCAGTAGGAGCAATCCTGTGCGAGTTCGATTCTCGCCTCCGGCACTCACTTTGCGGGTTGTGCCCGCTTTTTAATTTCCATGATTGTGCCCGTTTTTGTGCCCGGAACGGAATTCAAATTCTCTTCCTGCCTTGATGCTGCAAGCTCCAGGAGATCATACAGCTTCTTCCCTGTTTAGTTGCCTGTATGGTTACAGGCTTTACCAAGCGCCGGTAAAACTAAAGCTGGAAATGCCTATAAACCATTCAGCTTCTCGGCATCAGAGTATGGGATTAGCTCTCCGTCTTTTCGGTTTTCGTAACTGTATTCGCGGTGTGACGCAAGGAAAACCGACCGATTGGTTGGATAATTCATTGCGATTTTATTTATTATCCTGATTTCATGCTCGGTGAGCGGTTCGGCCGACTCAACGTCAGCAACTAGAATCAGGTCTGCAAGATCACTGTAATTATTGAGTTGCGGCCCGTGCGGTAACTTCGCATAGGTCGCTCCCGTCATACTCTGCCCAAGCTCCCTGAAGGCTATCATGTCCGAATACCACAAGTACTTTGCGGCATATAATAGCCTGTCACCTTTAATAAGCAGATTGCGTCCAAGCCTCTCGCTGAATGCTTGCAGGACGAGCTTGATTCTTGCCAACGATATCACTCGATTCCCGGTGTACGGGTCGCAGGATTGCGCACCATCGTTAAAAGCCCTTCTTAGCGCGTCGTCCATCGGCCGTGTCTGAATCTGTCCCTTTTCCCATCTCTTGATACTTGCTATCCCAACATTAATTGCCTTTGTAAGATCCTCTTGAGACCAGCCTTTTTGTTTGCGTCCTTTTACGATCTCATCTCCGCTCAGCAAGTTCATCGATTTCCTGTACGCATCCGAAAGGGCTTTCTGATTTCTCGCCGCAAGGGGCAAGTCATCAACTCTAATGCCGCAAACAGGGCAAACATAGTGCTCCCTCAAAACCTGGAGCTGCTTGCCGCGAAAAACGATTGTCTCAAGGTTTCTAGATATCTTCATTCCTCCGTGCTCGTCCGGACAATTCATCTTATGCGCCCTCCCTTCTTTCGCCTCGGTCGGCATGCAAAGAAGAAATCCAAACTGCATCATCTTTCAAGGACAGTTGTAGTGACGACACGAAAAATTATGTCAGCGAATTTACAATGGTTTTTCTTCTGAACTGAGAATGACCGGATGTCTATCCTAAAGTCC
>JBELAB010000013.1:0-17194 GCA_049509275.1 Syntrophobacteraceae bacterium
TAATGAGGCCCTCAAATCGAAGGGGCTTAAAGTGGACCTCTACTGGGCACAAGATGGCGATGAGGCAATGAATTTCCTGTTCCATCGGGGCGAATATGCGAATGCTCCAACTCCGAATTTGATTCTGCTGGATTTAAATATGCCTGGAAAAAATGGCTTCGAGGTGCTCAGGGATCTGAAAGCGCACGAGGGCCTTCGAAAAATTCCCGTCGTAATACTTACCTCTTCCAGGGACCAAAAAAGCGTCTCGCGCGGATATAACGTCGGAGCCAACTCGTTTATGTTGAAGCCCTTGACCTTTGACGAGATGGCAAATGCGATGCAGTCTCTGTGCGAATACTGGTTCGCTCTGGTCCAACTGCCGAAAAGCTCTGCCGGACCTGCCCGCAAAGCGGTAAAAAAAGCTCCGGCCTCGCCGGATTCACCTGGGTTTGAGCCACTTCAGTAGAATTTTCCCTCTGACTCCATGCATGCCCCGCGGAGCGTCGAGATCGTGAGCCGCGTAGCGGCGAGGGGGTGTGGGGGGCGTAAAGAATTCCAGGCTCCGCCAGGTATCACTTGATACTTTCTTGAGCGCAACTTGGTATCAATTCTCCCGGTTGCCCCTCTCGCGTCCCTAATCACCGCATCTCTTTGTCCCACGCCTCTTTCTGCATGCACTCGGGATCGTGGGGCAGGCTGCCCCGACTGGAGCGCAGGAAGGCAGTCGGGGTCAGGTGCAGGAAATTTGAAACGCGTGCGGTGTAGATATCGGCATAGCGCTCGATCTGCCTTGCCAGATGGCTCTTGTCTATGCCGGTTCGCATGAGCAACCCCCAATTCCTGTTGAGAAGCCGCCCGGAAGCCTGTGCGATTGGAGCGATCATGGAATCGATTTGCACTATCCTGCCATGCAGTTCGGACATTTGCCGCTGGAGGTCCCTGATTTTCACGTTCTCACGCGGCCCGTACCCGTGCTGAATGCGCTGGGCGGCCAGCCGGAGCGAGCAGTATTGGGACTCCAACCGCTCCTTGGTCTCCATCAGCGTGCTCAGTTCCGCCTGTTTGGGCAGGAATTCGTCAACCGCCGCGATCTCATCCTCAAGCTCTCGCACCACCAGGGCGGTTCGCCACCTCGAAATGCTCTTCGAAATGTTTACGTCCGTAAATATATGGTCCCCAACATACATGAGCTCTTCGCCGGAAAGCCCCAGGCTTTCTTCAACGAGCGGGGCATTCGCACCCAGGTAGATGTGGCCCGGACGCAGAAGGCCGCGGTGCTCACGAAGAAGGCCATCGGCATTGACCACCTCGAAGGCCGGCATTGGGAGGGTGAAAAAATCGGGCTTTCTCGCCCCGATAATTATTATATCGAACAGGTCGCGCCATTTAAGGGATTTTGGCAGGAAAGGGTCGAACGCGCAACTCAGTATCGGTTGGACATAAGACCATTCGGAATTGGTTATCAGGAGCAGCTTCTTGCCGGACTCTTTTTGGTCAAGAAGGGCCAGGGGCGTTTCTTGGTCAAGTTCGACGAACTGAGACGGATTTGCGAGGATTTCGGCCTTGAGTCGTCCCTCCATGTGAGCCTCATCAGACGAACGGCGCACTCACCAGAAGATCTCCTCGCAGCTAATGCAGCCGTGCAGTTCCCCGGAATCAAGCAAATCTACAAGCTGCATGAAGATGCTTGCTTCAGAGATGGAGAAAAGTGTGTTCAGAAAATGCCACCGGGGCTCGCTAAGGTCCACGAGTGTGCGCTGATAGACCCTGCGCAGCTCTTCGAATTCGAGCGGTCTTGTCCCGTGGAATGCCCGTTTTATGTAACCGAACCGGTTTGCCTTGACAACGTTTCCCAGTTGCGTGTCGATCACAAGTCCGCGCATTGCAAGTTCCGGGTCGAATACCAGGGCTTCCAAACTCCATCCCGTCAGGCGGATTCCCTCTTTTATGTAGTTATAGGCGCGGTGCTCCCAGGACCTCATACGATAATGGACGAGCGTATAGTCCATATCGTAGCCGATTGCGCGGATCGCATTCAGATTGAGCGTTCGATTGCAGAAGATTCCGCGAATATTGAGATTGCAGTTCATTCACGATCCATATGTGATGAGTTGCCGGGGATGCCGAATCAATGACGGCACTTAGTCAGTTTCCATCCGGAAAGGGTCCTTTTCCGCCCTGGCGGTGTCAATCTTCGGGCTTACCTCGCGTAGCGTGGAATTATCGTACGCCTCCGCGCAACCCCTCGATTTCCTTGCCATGACGAAAAATGCCTCCTTTTCGAATCGGAAACTGCCAGCGTTCCATCCGGAGTTTCCAGATGGCCGCTGGTCAACAGTACTGAACCGCAAAGTTTGCCGCTCCTCCGGACGCATGAATGTAGTGAATGAGGCCGGTCTTGTAAACAGGCGGGATAGGGCAAATCGATCAATAAACCGTTGCCGCCGTAAAATACGCAAACGACGCTGGCAAAGAGCGATTGCAAGCGGTACAATTAAGATTGGCGTTGCAAAAGAACAGAGCTTGAGCATTGCGGTATTGTCTTTCTCTGAATTTATTATAACCGGAAACCGGCACTGAATGAAGAATTCGTCTGAAAAAAAATACGTTTGTGTTCATGCACATTTCTATCAGCCTCCCCGCGAAAACCCCTGGACCGAGGAAATCGAGCGTGAGGATTCCGCAGTCCCTTATCATGACTGGAACCAACGCATCAACCTCGAATGCTATCGGGCAAACACGGCGGCGCGCCTTGTCGATAACCGGAATCGAATTCTGGATTTGATGAACAACTACAGGTATCTCAGCTTCAATTTCGGCCCCACCCTGATGTACTGGCTCGAGCGTCACGATCCCTGGGTTTACCAGGCTATTCTGGAAGCCGACCGTCAAAGCCTGGAGGCGCGCGGGGGTCACGGCAATGCCATAGCGCAGGTCTATAACCACATCATAATGCCTTTGGCAAATCAGCGAGACAAGCTCACCCAGATCCGCTGGGGGATTCGCGATTTCGAACACCGCTTCGGCAGGCGTCCCGAGGGGATGTGGCTGGCTGAAACGGCCGTTGACAGGGCCACGCTTTTGCTCATGGCGGAGGCTGGAATAAAATTCACCATCCTGTCTCCCCACCAGGCGGCGCGGTGGCGTTTTCGCAAGGGCGACACTCAGTGGAGGGATGCCCCCGGCGGAACGGTTCCCAGCGGACGCGCCTATCGTTATTCCTGCGGCGGGGGGAAACATATCCACATTTTTTTCTACGACGCCGCCATGGCGCACGGTGTGGCTTTCGGCCGGTTGCTTGAGCACAGCTCCATGTTCCTGGAACAGATCGACAGGACATGGTCTTTGCGCGACCCTCTCAGCGGGGAACCCTGGCTGGTTAACGTAGCCACCGACGGCGAATCCTACGGGCATCATTTCAAATTCGGCGACATGGCTCTTGCCACCGCTTTTGAGGAACTGAAGCGCAAGACCTCGACTGAGATAGTCAATTATGGGTGGTTCTTGTCCCGGTTCCCGGTTGTCGCCGAGGTTGAAATACTCGAAGGAACGGCTTGGAGCTGCGCTCATGGACTTGGGCGGTGGAGCAGCGACTGCGGCTGCCATCTGGCAGGCGAACCTGGCTGGACTCAGAAATGGAGAGCACCTCTGCGCAAAGCGCTCGAATATGTTCGAGATAACCTGGCCGTCCATTTCGAAACTCAGATGGCAACCCTGTGCGCAGACCCCTGGGGCGTAAGAGACGAATATATCGATTTAGTCCTGGACAGGAAGAATCACCTGGCCCCGTTTTTGGAAAAACACCTCAGGGGCGGGTCGCGCTCATCCAATGTCTCACGGTTCCTGGAGCTTTTGGAGATGCAGCGGTTTTCGCTGTTGATGTTCACATCCTGCGGTTGGTTTTTCGATGAAATCAGCCAGCTTGAGTCGATCCTGATTCTCAAGTACGCCGCCATGGCGATCCGGCTTGCCGAAAAGACGGGATCGCCACCGCTTGAAACGGAGTTTCTCAGGTTGTTGGAGCTGGCGCCCAGTAACCTGCCCGAATACGGAAACGGCGCAAACGTTTTTCTCCGCGAGGTCAAGCCTAATGTGTTCGGCAGGGCAAAGGCGGCGGCAAATTACGCCATACAGTCTCTCGCCAGGTCCGCTCAGCGAGAGTTCCGGCTATACGCATACAGCATCCTGCCCCAGAAGGAGGAGGATTTAGGGGCGAGTCCGGTGAGGTGCCTCTACGGCCTGGTTTCCATTAAAGACGACAGAACGCAGGACGCAGAGGATTTCCTTTACGCGGTGACACATTTCGGCGGGCTGGATTTCCGCTGTTCGGTGAAGCCCTATCTGAATGAAGGCGAGTATGAATCCGTTCTTGCCGCCCTCCAGGATTCCATCGAAGAGCAAAATACGATCAAGATCGTGCGCGTGCTGGATGAAAAATTCGGTACCGGTTACTTCGGACTCGAAGACGTTCTAAAGGACCTGAGGGCCTCGATTGCGTTGGACATAAGCCGCAAAACATTCGGCAGCTACACAGATCTTCAACGGAGCCTGTTCAACACATACAAGCCACTCCTCTTGTCACTCAGGCAATGGGGCATAGAGATTCCAGGCGACCTTCGGGTTTCAATCCAGCGGGTCCTGAGCGAGGAGGTGGAAAGCCTGGTGGAAAACCTCCTGATGCATGAGGCTGAGCACGTCCTTACGGATGCGCCCTGGGATTCTGTTGACTTCTTTTTCCGGGTGCACATGGCCAGGCTCAACTCCCTTCAGGAAGAGGCAAAATCATGGGGCGTTTCGCTCAATCTGGTGGAAATCTCCGAAAGGCTGGGAGTGTTCATGGTGAGGATCTTGTCCAGGCTGCTCCAAATCTTCGACGAGCCAGATGCGGGGCGCTTGTTCCGGCTGCTTACGCTTTGCCGCGCATTGGCGATTTGCCCGAGGACCTGGAAATTGCAGACGCTCTTTTTCCAGTTTGTAACCAGAGGAATTGAAAATCCGAAGCTCTTAACAAACATTGACCGGATTGAAAATTTTGTAGATGAACTCGACGGGATGCTCAACTGCCGGTTTGCGCCAATTTTGCGCCGCAGTTCCCTGCCGCTTACCCTCGCGGCACAGCGGACCTGAAGGAAGGGTGAAGAGTGCGTTTTTTCCCTTTTCTCTCTTTTCCCTTGACTCTTCCAACGGTATTGAATATCGCCCTGGAACCATATTAATATTACGGATGGTTCGAGATATGCTTGGAATCCAACTCATCAGGAGCTGAATAATGTGTGAAGCAAATGCTTACTTGGTAAAGGAAGGGCAAGAGCAACTCATCATGGAGGCGGTTGACAAAGTCGAAAACGAGGGGGACCACATCAAGATAGAAAATATTTTCGGAGAGCAAAAAATGGTCCACGGGCGAATTCGCAGCATGTCCCTCGTGAATCACAGGATAGTGATCGAAGCGTAGCGCGCCTTACCTCCTCGATGGGCAAGATGCGCAAAGTCCGTACAGGACCTTTACTTTTCTTCTTGCGAGGCTGGTACTGTTTTTCGGAAACAGTACCAGTCGATCTGCCTACAAATGCCCCGAATCAGTTGTATGTCACGCCCGCGTAGCTGCATTCTACTGAAAAACCGCCTGATGCTCTTCATCCAGTAATCGGGATTTTCCCGGTTTATGAAATTGATCTTCGTCAGCGTGTCTTTGAGCTGCACGTACATGGATTCGAGTTCGCCGCGGGTTGCAAGGCGCGGTGTAAACCCCTCGTTTTTTTCGGATGCGGCGGTGAAAACCTCATAAACCATTATCATGACGGCCTGCGCCAGGTTTATGGAAGAAAATTCGGCTGTCGGTATGGTAACCAGTGCATCGCAGTACCTGAGATGTTCATTGGCCAGTCCGCTTGCCTCGGGGCCGAAAACAAGCGCGACATGGTTTTTCCGGCTGATGGGTATAAGTTCCAGGGCAAGCTGCCGGGGATTTTTCACGAACTGGCGGTGGGACCCCGTTCGAGCGGTGCTTCCAACCACGTAGTGAAAGGATTTAAGCGCATCTTCGAGCCGGTCGTGGACTTCGATGCCCAAAACGAGGTCTTCGGCATGGTAAGTGGCCATCCTTAAAATCCGCGTAAGATCGCAGTCAGCCGGATTTACGACCAGGAATCGCGAGATTCCCATATTCTTGGCCGCCCGAACTGCTGCGCCTATGTTTTCCGGATAATGAGGCTCGTTGAGCACAACGGCTATATGTTCGAGGTCGATTTTCATTGCGGACTATAACGAATCAGAAGTTTTTGAAAAAACATGCCATAATCTAGTGTGGCCCGCTTCATCCAATTCAGAAACGGGCCACACTGTCAGTTATCCGTCCTCAGCCTTTCGCCTTCAGTCCTCCGCTAATTTTCTTCCATGCCCATAAGCTTTTTTGCCATGTTCTTTTTGGACTCAAAGTCGGTGAGGTAGGAAATCATTACGCGCTGAGTCTGAGGCGCCCCCGCTCCATGCCAGGTACCCGGGCCGTGCAGGCCGGCTGTCCAATGCTGTAGGAATTTGGCCACCTTGAAACGCTTGTCCGCAGGTGCCGCGCTCTGAAAGAATTTTCTGAGCAAAGGCCCGACCTCGGGGTGATCGAGGTCTTTTAGCCGTGGCATTGTCACAACCAGGCCGCCGCCGATATCGCCGGCAATTTTCATGATTTCCCAGAAGCCGTGGGCTATGCTCAGCTTGGCTACGTTGCCGAAGAGGTCGTCGGGCATGAAAACACCCGAGCCTTCAGGCTCCTCCCGGCCTTTCACCGCCGCTGCTATCGCGCACGCGTGGGAAGTTTCGCTCAGGCGAACCATTTCGATCAGCTTATCCTGGATGTGAGGTATCTTCTCCACACCGCTGTATTCGGCTGCCAGGACTGTCGCGCCGATGATGAGGTCGGCGAATCCCACCTTGCAGGCCCCTCCGCAGTTCATGCGGTGTGTTTTGGCGAATCTGGAGACCAGTCTTCCGCAGTACTTCGTTTCGCCGCAAAGAAAAACTCTGTCCCAGGGGATGAAAACATTGTCGAAAACCATGGTGGATGTCTCGCGCTGGCCGAATACCGGGTTTCCAAGCCCCGATTCGTCTTCGGCCGCCTCCCTTTCGGCCGAGTATGCATTGTACTGGCAGATGTAGGTCAGCCCGGGAGAGCCGTTGGGGACAGCAAAGGCGACCGCGAAGTTCTCCTCGTCTTGCTTGAGCGCCCCGCCGGGAAGAACGAGCGTTTCGTGCGCCCCTATCGCCCCGCTCTGGCTGACCTTTGCGCCACTGACCACGATCCCGTCGCTGCGCCTTTCTGTGACGTGCACGTACACGTCCGGTTCGTCCTGCTGGGACGGGCGTTTTTTCCTGTCGCCCTTGGCGTCGGTAATCGCCCCGGAAACGGCGAGATCGTCCTTCTGAATGCCGGCAAGCCATCTATTGAAGCGCTCGCTGTAGTTCGTTCCGAGTTCGCGGTCCATTTCCCATGTTGTTGAGGCGAGGCCGTTTATTGCGTCGCAGCCGACGCATCGGTAGTTGCAGGTGCCAACCGTCCGGCTGGTAAGAAGGGCCATTTCCTGCCGCATGTCCAGATCGTGATTGTTGCCGGAGACGTGAACGTTTCGGTTGACCGGGTTCGCGTTGAGGTGAGAGCTTGCAACCATGACGCTTTGGCATCGCTCGTCCTGCGCCAGGTCGTAAATGGCCGCATTGGCCATGACCATCGATTTGGTTATCGGATGGTCCAGCAGGTTCGAAACCCATTTGCCCCCCACGTAAACTTTAGGGGTGAGCTTCTTTACGCTTTCCAGGTATTGCTGAGAGGTCTTGAGCGCCATAGGGAGATCCTTTCGTTTGGGGGTATGCTTTCGCTCGTCACTTGCCACACATGGGATAGTAAATGATTTATCATATGGGAAAAAGAGTATTATTGAGGTTCGGCTGCAAAATCTTCCGGCAGTTGCGGCCTCTTCGAACAATGGGTTAACATATAAACTGGTTGAAGTCCAGGTTTACGGGGGAGGCACTTACATTTATGAACTTCCGCTTCTGTCCCCATTGCGGCGCCTCGCTCATAAGGAAAGCGGCAAAAAAGGGTGTAAGGTCTTTTTGTCCTGATTGCGGCAAGGTTTTTTATCGCAACCCGACCGTGGGTGTCGCAGTTCTGCTGGTCGAAGGAGGAAAAATCCTTCTGGTCAGGCGCAGGGGCTCATACCGCGGGCTGTGGTGCATTCCGTGCGGCCACCTCGAGTGGGACGAGGAGGTGCGGGAAGCCGCCGGGCGTGAATTCTTCGAGGAAACCGGAATAACGGTGCGGGTTGGGAGGGTTTTTTCCGTTCAATCCAACTTCCACGATCCTGAATCACAAACGGTTGGGATCTGGTTTTGGGGAACGCGGACGGGAGGAGAAATCCTCCCGGGCTCGGATGCCAGTGAAGCTGCTTTCTTCAGCCTGGACGATTTGCCTGACCTGGCCTTTCCCACGGACAGAGTTGTATGCAGGGAGTTGGAGGACTACTTTGAATCCGGCTTGTTTGAAGAAGAGTAATCCGTGCAGGCGAGCGGATTTCAGGGGTCGATACGGTAAGTTGGACACCCGGGCGCTCATGCTTGCCCTTGAACGGATGTCCCGGACCGTGGCGGGTTGCGGATCAACTTAATTGTTGCTAGACGTGGCATAGTAGAGGTGATCGGCGATGATTCACAACGATCAAGAACTTGAGGCGACCAAAGAGCGTATCAGGTATTTTCAGCAACAAGTGGAAAGACTCCGACAGGTCGAAATTAATCCACAGAATTATCGGTTATCGGCGGGAGGCTATCTCGCTGAGATCGATCGGATGAATCTCGAGGTAAGGGAGTATCTTTCCCTTCATCCAAGTGAACTCAAAGAACAAGCCGCTTGAGTCGGTAGATTCTCTCATAAAAGCGGATCTCGAAAGCCCGATGGAAGCAAGTGTATCCAAATTAGCGCGAATTTCAGGCGCCTTGCTTATCGATCTTCAACCACTCATCCAAATCCAGCGTTTTCGCGTATTCTTTGTATGTGAACAGATCGTCCATTATCTCTTTGATCGAGCCGGTCTCCTTGAGGGACACCACGGCCCTTTGCACCGCTTTCATTGCGGCGAAGAGCGGGAGGTACCAGTAGATGACCATTTTCACGCCGGTTTTCTTCCATTGATCCAGGGTGAAATCAGGTTGGATGTAGAAGTGTTCGGGGTCGGCGGCACAGACTACCAATGGGGCTTTTACTTCCCGGACAAGCCGCAAATATTGGTCAAAAGTATATAAGTCACCGACCATGGCCATGTCGGCCCCGTTTTCAATATACATATTCAGTCTTCTTATGGCTTCATCAATTCCTCCCACCACTTTGGAGTCGGTCCTGGCTATTATTACAAAGTCTCCATTTTCCCTCGCATCCACTGCTGTCCTAATTCTTTTTGCAAATTGTTCCGCGTCAATGAGCTGTTTCCCCCGAAGTGCCGCGCATCTCTTGGGAAAGGTCTGGTCCTCGATGTGGATACCGCTCACGTGTGCAGTCTCGAACATCCGGACGGTCCGGCAGATGTTGATTGCTCCCCCAAAACCGGTATCGGCGTCACACACAACCGGGACATTTACCACTTCGGCTATATTTCCAGCCTTCCTGACAATTTCCGCAACAGTGCCCAGCCCCAGGTCGGGATACCCGAGGTCACTGGCTTCGTTACCAAGCCCGCTCAAATACGCGAGCGGGAACCCCGCTTTCTCAATGATCCGGGCCGACACCACATCATAGGCGGCCGGGGCGATAATGATCTCTTCTTTAGCCAGCAGTTCCCTGAATCTCATTTGTCTTCTCCGTCGTTTGCGCCATCATTTTTTTCGTTAAATTCATGAAAGCATTCAAGGTCGGTGAAATCCACCGGTCCCTATACCAGACCATCAGCAGGGCAACTTCTATCTCCCCCTCCGGCCAGGGCAGGATTATAACTTCCTTCCGAGCGACTTCCGCAGCCACTGCTGTCTCGGGAAGGACTGCAATACCCACTGCGGCCATTACACAGCGCTTTATGGCTTCGACACTGTAGAATTCAAGCTTTTTGATGCCGCGGACCCCTTCCTGGTCTAAGATTTGCTCGAAAATCTTTCTGTAACTGCAGTCCACCCTGGACAAAAGGATGGTCTGTCCCGCCAGATCGCGGGTGTGCAGTGCGCGCTTTGCCCCCAGGGGATGATCGGGGGCAGCCGCGAGCACTATGGTCTCAAACCCCAGGGTTTCCACCATGAGATCGGATGCGCTGACCGACTCCGCAAGCAGAAAGGCCAAGTCGGTTATGCCCTTTCGAAGGTCTTTTTCCAGACCCTCATGGGCGCAGGTTATGAAGTTCAGTTGCACACCGGGAAAACGGGAATGAAATTCGCCAATCACCGGCGGTAGCCGATGGACCGCGAAACTTTCCGGAACTCTTACCGTGAGTGAACCCGCCGGTTCCTTATCAGTAGTCATCTGGGAGTGTGTCTCGTCAACCAGGTCCAATATCTTGTCAGCATACTTGAGCAACCGGGCCCCGGTTTCGGTGAGCTGCACTTTTTTCCCCAGGCGGTCGAAGAGCTGTGTTCCAAGTTCCTCCTCGAGCGCATGAATCTGAGCTGATATGCTCGATTGAGCATAATTAAGCCGGTCTGCGGCCTTGTTGAAGCTCATGAGATTCGCAACTGTTTGAAAAGACCTGAGTTGGCGGATTTCCACGGGTCAGTGTCCTATCACTTTTGTTGATAAGACCGTTCGAAATAAATCGTTTGCCTCGATTAAGATTAGCTTGTAATCATAATTAACGATCAGTCAACTAAAAAACGAAAGGAACTCAAAATGAATGCAGCACAAAAAGCGGTGCACCTGTTCGAAAATGGCTTGAACTGCTCCCAGGCTATATTGACAGCTTTTGGCGAACCACACGGAATCGACTCCGAGAGCGCCAAAAAGCTCGGCCGCCCCTGGGGCGGCGGCGTTGGGCGCATGGGGGGGATATGCGGGGCTGTTACCGGAGCCATTATGGTCCTTGGGCTTGCGCAGAGCAAAAGGCAGGATGAGGCCGAGGCCAGGAATGACATTTGCCTGTCCGTGCAGGAATTAGTTTGGCGCTTTGAACAACGGCACGGGACCTCCGTTTGCAAAGAGCTCCTGGGAGCGGATTTCAGCACGGAAGAGGGGCAGCGCAAAATTAAAGAGGAGATGCTCGTAAAAAAACTCTGTTCGAAATTTGTGGAGGATGCAGGCTGCATCCTGGCTGAGCTTGTTGTATGATAACTGCTGAGTAGTACCGAAAATGTCCATGTCAGACCATGTTGCATTTATGGAGCGGCTGATAACCCCAAACTGAGCGGCCTCCGTGGTAGTAAAGGCTGTCTCAAGGATTGTGAGAGATGAAGCAGACCCCCGGATTACCCGCCGCCATAGAGTTCATGAATGCGTTTGCCGCTCTGAGCGGACTTGCACCGGTGAGTGAGGCGCCAAGACGGTACCTGTGGACCGATGCTTTTGCGGTTTGCAATTTCCTGGGGCTGTACCGGGAAACGAATAATGAAGAATACAAAAAACTTGCACTGCTGCTTGTCGATCAGGTCCATAAGATTCTCGGACGGCATCGTGACGACGACCGGCGAAAGGGCCGGATCAGCGGCTTCGATGAGCAGGAAGGTGAACTGCACCCAACTGTGGGAGGACTGAGGATTGGCAAGAAAATGAACGAGCGGGGCTCCGATGATCCCTTTGATGAGCAGCTTGAGTGGGATCGTGACGGGCAGTATTATCACTACCTCACTAAATGGATGCACGCCCTCAACTGTGTCAGTTCGATCACGGGAGACCCGGCCTTCAGACGGTGGGCCGTTGAGCTTGCAAAAACGGCCTACGCCAAATTTACCTATGGGCCTTCTTCCGGAGATCACAGACTAATGTACTGGAAGATGAGCATAGAGCTGACGTATCCTCTCGTTGCATCCATGGGGCATCACGACCCTCTCGATGGACTCATCACCTATTGTGAGCTTCAGGCAGGCATGGCCGGAGGTTCGGAAGAATCTCCGGACCTGGCCGGGGAAATCCAAGGTCTGGCTGCCATGTGCAAGGGAAAAGATTGGACCACCCATGACCCTCTCGGTATTGGCGGCCTTTTATCGGACGCCTATAGAGCTGCCCGGATGATGGCGAGTGGAACTTTTCCGCAGGCCGATCTTTTAGCGGACCTATTGGACGCATGCCGGCTCGGATTGCGTGCCTATGTAAGTATGGATTCGCTGGAAGCCCCGGCTGAGTACCGGCTCGCATTCAGGGAACTGGGGGTTTCCATCGGGCTTCATGCTCTTGAAAGATTACAGCGGCTTATTGAAGGAAGGCCGGGCGTTTTCGACAAGGCACAATCACTGGCCAGGCAAGTTGAAATCCTGATGCGGTATGAAGCTCTGGCGGAAATCATCGAAGACTTCTGGCTCGATCCGGCTAATAGAGAAGTACCCGGTTTTATCGATCATTGCGACATCAACACAGTCATGCTGGCAAGCAGTCTGGCGCCTGATGGATACCTGAATCTCCCTTACCTGTAATAGCTGCGAAAATACTCCAGCACCATCCTGTGGGTATTGAACCGAGGGGTTATGTCGGAGATGGACCGCCTTATTATGGAGAGCCATTTTCTGGGGTTGGCGTAGTAGGTCGTAACCATGTCTTCAAGGTCCCGGTAGAAGTCGGTGGTGGCCGCTTCATCATCCTGATCTTCGTCGTCGCCGATGGCCCACCCATTTACCCGGTCTTGGCAGGCTTCCCGCCACCATCCGTCCAGAACGCTCATATTCACTCCGCCGTTAAAGCAAACTTTCATGCCGCTCGTGCCGCTCGCTTCTCTTGGACGGCGAGGAGTATTGAGCCAGACGTCGGCCCCCGAAGTCATCAGGCCCGCGACCCAGATGTTGTAATTTGGGACAAAGACCAGCCGAAGCTGTTTTTCGTATTGCTTCCCGATATTTACTACCTGCCGGATCAGCTCTTTTCCCGCCTGGTCCTGCGGATGAGATTTGCCGGCGAATACGAACTGCACCCGGTCATAGGACAGATTGAAAAGAAATTCCAGATCGCTGAAAATGAGGGTTGCGCGCTTATAGGCTGCTGCGCGCCGCGCAAAGCAGATCGTCAGCAGTTCGTCGGTAAACCCTGCGCCGGACAGGGAGTTTATGTATCTTATGAGCCGCTTTTTGGCCTTCCTTTTGGCCTCGACTATATCGCTGTCCGGAATTACCGAAATGTCTCCGAGTTGTTGAGGGTCCTGCCGCCAGGTCGGGATGTATTTGTCGTATAGCTCCTTGAATTCAGGGCCGGTCCAGCTCAGGTGGTGCACCCCGTTTGTGATGTGGCCGATTTCGAACCCTGAAAACATCTGCCTGGATATTTCCCCGTGCAGTTGGCTCACCCCGTTTGCGGCGCGCGACAGATTGAGGGCCAGAACAGTGGTGTTTAGAACATCGCCGCCCGCAAGCTTCCTGATATTTGAGGGCAGGTATTCCCCGATTACCTTCGATGCGAGGTCGTAGCTGAATTTATCGTGGCCGGCGGCAACCGGGGTATGCGTAGTGAGTATGCACTTGGATCTTACCTGCTCCTCGTCTCCTCCAAAGTCTCTCAGCATGGCGAGAGTGAGGAAAACCGAGTGACCTTCGTTCATGTGATAGGTGGTGATTTTCGGCTCCAGGCGCTTGAACGCCAGATATCCGCCGATTCCGAGAATCGCTTCCTGCGATATCCGGGTATGCTGGTCTCCACCGTAGAGATACTGGGTTATTAGCCGGTCTTCGGGCGCGTTTCCCGGAAGATCGGTGTCGAGAAAATAGACCGGGACTCGTCCCGATCCGGTCTCGTTATGCATCCCAACCACGTTATGTTTCCAGACTCCCACCTGCACGTCTCGACCTTCGAGCCTTACGGTTACCTTGAGCGGAAGAGGTTCCATGAACGCACGCGGGTCGAAGTAGGGGTAGATCTCTTCCTGCTGCCCAAAAGGGTTTATATTCTGGATGAAGTAGCCGCGCTTGTAGAGAAGCGTTACGGCGACCAGCGGGATGTTAAGGTCGGCAGCCGATTTGATGTGGTCCCCGGCCAGAATGCCAAGCCCTCCGCTGTAGGTCGGAATGCTTTCAGTTAGCCCTATTTCCATGCTGAAGTATGCGACTTTCATCAGGCGGGTTTCGCTCCTTTTCCTGATTTTCGACAAGTATTATAAGACTTACAAAACCTGATGGGCCCGGAAAGCCCCCATTCCGGATTTTTGAATCCAAACTTATATCACACCACCCGCAGTTATTAAAAAAAACATGCCGCCATAACGGATGTGTTTTTGCCTGGTATTTATCTTTGCTCCTAAAATTTGCGGTAAAATGTTACCATGAGCACCTGAAAAAAACCTGGGGAAAAGACCATGCGCGCGCTGCTGATTTCAGCCAATACGGAACAACTCCAGATGCCTGTGCTGCCGATGGGCCTGGCCTGCGTCGCTGCGACGGCCGAGCATGCCGGCCATGAAGTCAGGCTTTTGAACCTCATGACGAAAGACGACTTTCAGGAACTAAAACTTGAAAACGCCGTGTCAGGGTTTAATCCTGAACTTATCGGCGTTTCGGTAAGAAACATCGACGATCAGTGCATGAAGTCTCCCAGGTTTTTGCTGGATGCCGTAAAAAATGTCGTGACTTCCTGCCGCAGACTCACGCCGGTCCCTATCGTTCTGGGAGGAGCGGGATACAGCATTTATCCTCGAAGCGCCCTGGCCTATCTTGGAGCTGACATGGGGATAAAAGGCGAGGGAGAAGCCGCTTTTGTGAAGCTGCTGGACGCACTTTCCCGAAAAGAGGGCCTGGCCGGCGTTCCGAATCTGGTTTTGGCTGAGTCTTTGCGTGAAAATAAAACCGAGGACCTAAAAAGGCTCGACGACTCCGTGTTGCCTGACCCCAAAGGCCTGTTTTCGTTTCCCACGGAATTCAAAAATCAAAAAATCTGGCTTCCGTTCCAAACCCGGAGGGGCTGCCCGATGGAATGCAGTTTCTGTTCGACCGCAACCATAGAGGGGCGGATTCTGCGGAAAAGGTCCCCTGAAATTGTTGCCGATTCGATTTCACGGTTCGCTGAAGCGGGGTTTAAGAATTTTTTCTTTGTGGACAATACTTTTAATTTTCCTCCCTCATATGCGCGTCAGCTTTGTGGCGCGCTTAGCGGGAGAAATCTCCAAATCCAGTGGCGCAGCATACTCTATCCCTGGAAAGTCGATGAGGGCCTTATCGAAATGATGGCCAGGGCTGGGTGCGTCGAAGTGGCCTTCGGGTTTGAGAGCGGATCGAAGAAAATATTGCGTTCGCTCAACAAGAGGTTTCAGCCTGAAGAAGTCCGCAGGGTTTCAGAAATGCTTGACAGATACGGAATCGGGAGAATGGGGTTTCTTCTGCTCGGAGGGCCTGGTGAGACCAGGGAAACGGTTGAGGAGAGCCTGGAGTTTGCGGATTCTCTCGAATTGGGAGCAATGAAGATCACCACCGGAATCCGGATTTATCCATATACGGCCCTGGCAGCGACCGCAGTCGCCGAGGGGGTTGTTTCACCCCTGGACGATTTGTTGCGTCCGGCATTTTACCTGGCCGGGGGGCTTGAAGGCTGGATAGAGCAAACGGTTTCCGATTGGCTGAGCAAAAGACCGAACTGGCACAGTTAAATGGTAGAAGGAAGCAGGAAGCAAAAAGCAGGCACTCGCTTCCCTGGACCGGAACAAAGGGAGACCCATATGCCGAAAGTTATGATCCACCCGGCAAGCTATGAAACTATCCGTGAAGCGGTTGACCGGGCGTTCGACCTTTTCCCGCTTGAAATCAGGGGCAGGAAGATTTTGATAAAACCCAACGTGCTAAGGTTATCGGAGGCAAAGGAAGGTATTGTCACCAATCCATCGATGCTGCGTGCGGTAGTTGATAAAGTCGAAACCCTGGCCCCGGCTTCCATGGTCGTAGGCGACAATCCGGGGCTTTTCAATTACGGCGATAACGAGGAGAGCTTTACAAAAACAGGCCTGATGGAGGCGGCGAAAGGTTACTATCGCAACATAGGGACCGATTCGCTCAAGGTCGCTTTCAATCCCGATTTTATGCCCATGGTGAGTGTCTCCCGGATCGTTTTGGAGGCCGACGTCATTATCAGTCTTCCGAAGTTCAAGACCCATGGCCTGACCGTCATCACGGGGGCAATCAAAAACAGCTACGGCATTTTGCCCGGCGCCCAGAAAGCGGTGCTCCACAAGGCGGCCGGCAGTCCCGCGCGGTTTCATGAAATGCTTGTCGATGTCTTCCGGCTTCGGGTCCCGGACCTTTTCGTGGTGGATGCCGTAGTCGGCATGGAGGGTAATGGGCCGGCCTCGCCGGAGCTCAGAGATATAGGCCTGGTTCTGGCTTCCGATAACGCCGTAGCCCTGGACTCGGTGATGGCAACGATGATGGGTTGTGACCCGGCCCGGTTGCGGTTCCTGCAAAGAGCCGGGGAGCTTGGCCTGGGGGACTGCGATATCAAAGGGATCGACATCATAGGGGAGCTTAAACCAATAACTAATTTCAAGCTTCCGCCGCTCGGAGGCGAAGTGATGATTAATAACGATCACGTGCAGGCAATTATCCACAGTCGCACGGTCCTGCGCCCACAGGCGGACCCGGACCTGTGTACGGGCTGCGGCACATGTGTCGATCAGTGTCCGGTTGCGGCCCTGTCCATGGGCGAGACCGTCCCGAGTGTGAATCCCGATATTTGCATCACATGTTTTTGTTGCCAGGAGATCTGCCCGGAGAAGGCTATCATGCTTAAATAACGATGGGTGTCTCACGCGTCTTTTGTCCTCGAAAAACGCGGAGGGCGCGGAGTGGCAAAAAAAAATGACAGGAGAGCCTCTTGCAGAACTCAACAAAACCGTCACCCCGGTGACATCCGCAGTCCAGACGGCCTTGAAAAACCTGGATTCCGGCCTTCGCCGGAATGACGATGAAGGACTTTTGCAAGAGGGTCAGGATTTACAGGATTAACAGGAAAACAACAGGTACAGACGGAGAATTATGCCTCCTGTTAATCCTGTCAAAATCTGCCTTCGAATTCAAACCGTTCCACATAGGAGGATAAAAGGTGAAAGGTATTCTGATAAGATGGCTGCTCCTG
>JBELAB010000130.1:0-7433 GCA_049509275.1 Syntrophobacteraceae bacterium
GTAGGGTAAATGGAAAAACACTCCTTCCGAATAAAAGGCATGTGCTGCGGCCAGGAAGTAGGGCTGCTCAGATCTGAGGTGGCGCCCGTCGTTGGAGGCGATGAGAGGCTTTCTTTCGATCTGCTGCGGAGCCGGATGACGATCAGCGGTAGTATTGACGCAAGCGTTGTTGAAAGCGTCATGGCGGCGGTTGCCAGGACCGGCATGGAAGCGGTCCCATCCGGGGATGCCTGCTCCGCAGGAGTATGCGCAACAAAAGGCGAGAGCGCATGGGAAAAACATGGAAGACTCTTCTCATGTTCATCGAGCGGCCTTTTGCTGACGGCGGCATTTGTTTTTCAAGCGCTCCACCTGGGGAACATATCCGCCGCACTCGAGGGGCAAAGCGGCGGTCCTCCGGTCTTTTCGGTTGTTCTCTATTCTTCGGCAATCCTTGCCGGGGGCTGGCTTATTTTTCCAAAAGCACTCTATGCGGCCAGAAAGCTCAAGCCGGACATGAACCTCCTCATGACCGTGGCAGTCCTCGGGGCAATCGGTTTGGGTGAATGGCTGGAGGCCGCTTCGGTGAGTTTTCTTTTCGCGCTTGCGCTGTTGCTCGAATCCTGGAGCATGGAGAAGGCGAAACTTGAAATAACAGCGCTTTTGGACATCACGCCGCCCAGGGCCCGCTTCATTTGCCCGGATGACGGGAACATCGAAGAAAAACCGGTGGATGAAATACCGGTCGGCGCCACCGTCGTGGTCCGGCCCGGCGAAAGAATCCCGCTTGACGGCGTAATAACCCGGGGGGCCACATCCGTGAACCAGGCGCCCATAACCGGTGAGTCCGCCTGCATTCCCAAAGGATTAGGTTCCGAGGTATTTGCCGGAACAATCAACGAAGAGGGGACCATAGAGTTCAGCTCTACCCGGTCCGCATCTGACACCACCTTATCGAGAATCATCCGCATGGTTGATGAGAGCCGTTCCAGACGCGCTCCTGTCGAGCAGTGGGTGGATAAGTTCGCCGGGGTGTACACTCCTCTTATGATGCTGCTCGCCCTTGCCATTGTTGCAGTTCCCCCACTTTTCACAGGCGGGGACTGGGCAAAGTGGTTCTACGAGGGCTTGGTCGTTCTGGTTATCGCCTGCCCGTGTGCGCTTGTAATATCTACTCCCGTGACAATTGTGGCAGGACTCGGTTCAGCGGCGCGAAACGGCGTCCTCGTGAAAGGAGGCGCCTATCTTGAAGCTCCGGCGCGGCTCAGAGCCATTGCTTTCGATAAAACGGGAACCATTACCTTCGGGGAGCCCGCTGTAAAGCAGGTCATTCCCGAGGACGGCCACAGTGAGACCGGCCTTCTTGCAAACGCGGCCGCTCTTGAAACGCACAGCACGCACCCCCTCGCACGGGCTATTATCCGGCATGTGGAATCAAGAGGCATTCGCGCCGCCGTTGCGGACAAGTTCACAATTTTGCCGGGCCAGGGAGCGGAAGGGTCAATCGGGGGGAAAGCTTACTGGATTGGAAGCCACAGGATGCTCGAAAGATGGCAGCGGGAAAGCCCGGTTTTTCATGACGCGATCAGCAGGCTCGAGGAGGCCGGCAATTCGATCATGGTGATGTGGTGCGATGATCACGTCTGCGGACTGGTAAGCGTCGCCGACCAGGTGCGCCCGGAGGCAAGCGAGGCGGTTGCCGCCCTCAAAACTCTCGGTCTGGAAAAAGTCGTAATGATCAGCGGCGACAATCACAAAACCGTCGAACTTATAGCCAAAGCGGTTGGAATCGATGAATTCCACTCTGAATTGCTCCCCGAAGATAAGGTTCGGCTTGTCTCGGAACTCAAAACAAGATTTGGCGGAATTGCGATGGTCGGAGACGGAATCAACGACGCTCCGGCATTGGCCGCCGCAACCATAGGGATCGCCATGGGGGCCATGGGCTCGGATGCTGCAATTGAAACCGCCGACATAGCGCTGATGTCCGACGACCTGTCCAAAATACCCTGGCTGATCCTCCACTCCAGAAAAACGATGGCCGTGATCAGGCAGAACGTGTTTTTCGCCTTGCTGGTAAAGGCCCTGTTCATCTGCATGGCAGCCGCCGGTGTCGCGACCCTGTGGGAGGCGATCGCCGCCGATATGGGGGCTTCTCTGCTTGTTATCTTCAATGGGCTGCGCATGCTGAGGATTACGGGGACAGGCGGCGACAAAAAATATCCCGCCCTCTGCCGCTCCGAGTTAGCCTGCTGCACGAACCCGAGGCTATGAAGCAGGAACTTCAGCGACATTTACTCGTTTGCCGGATGAACGATTTTCAGGCCAAATTCACCACGCAAAACTCGAACCTCAATTCATTCTAATCGCGATAAGCAATCCAGCCTTGCGATAAGGTCTCTGAAATCCTCAGGCAGAGGAGCGTTTGCCGAAACAGTGGCGCCGGTGACCGGATGAGTGAATTCGAGCCGGATCGCGTGCAGCATCTGGCGTTGGGTCCCAAGCAGCAGATCTCGCACCGGGGCCGATTTGACGTTTCTCGCCAGCCTCCTGTTCCCCCCATAAGTCTCGTCACCGACGACCGGATGTCCGATATGGCTTAGATGTACCCTGATTTGATGTGTCCTGCCCGTTTCAATCTGTACCCTCAGCAGCGCAGTTTCCCCCCAGTCCTTCTCCACCCGCCATCGTGACAGGGCCTCGCGGCCTCTGTTCTGAAGAACAGCTATTTTTTTTCTGTCTGTTGGATGTCTGCCAAGCAGCGACGAAATCTCTCCCTCACCTTTAGCCGGAATACCGTAAACCAGGGCGAGGTATTCCTTCCTAACCCCCTTGTCCTTGAATTGCCTTACCAGGCTCAAATATGCACGCTCGCTTTTTGCGATGACGAGTGCTCCGGAGGTATCCTTGTCCAGGCGGTGAACGATTCCGGGCCGAAGAGGGGAACCCTGAACGGCAAGGCGCGCACAATGGGCGAGCAGTCCATGCACGAGCGTCCCTTCGCGGTGGCCTGCCCCTGGATGGACCACAAGGCCCGGCGCCTTGTTCACGATGAGCAGGTCCTCGTCTTCGAAAAGAATGTCCAGGGGCATCGGCTCGGGCTTGAGAACCTCATCTGTTTTCTGTCCGGGGACCTTCGCCATTATGAGGTCACCCGCCCGGGTCTCGTAGCTCGGCTTTACGGGATTTCCATTCACCAGGATCAGATCTTCTTTGATCAGCCTCTTGAAATGGCTGCGGGAAAGGTCCGGGATCACCCTGCTCAAAAACAGGTCGAGCCTTTGTCCGCTTTGTTCGGTTGAAACCACGAAAGAACAGTCGCCGTTTGAATTTGCAGTTTCTATCAATGGAGTCCGTCATCCTTTGAAAGAAATTCTACTTGAAATCCTTGATAAAATACAAGCCCGGGCTGATTGTTAAAAAAATCTCTTGACTCTAAAAGCCCATTTCAGTAGATTCACCGCAGATGACTAAACTTGAGCATCCTGGGGCGAATTTGCATTTGGACCCGGTCCTCGCCGCTGATGCTAGAGTTGTGAAATCGCTCTTTGAAAAATTTGGAGGCGGTGGGCCAGGTGTGAAATTTGGCGCAATTTGTCCGCCTCTTGCCTGTCAAAAACATGGCTTCGCGGTTTTAAGACGTTTTCAATCGTGCAGGTTGATAAGAACCTGTGCTCGTTGTCGCTGTGACATTTCTTGTTGTTGTTGGACAGTTGCTCTTGTTTTTAACTCTCTTTTGCTTCAGGTAAATGGAGGAAAACGCTATGGCTGAAGCCAGTCCAAAGAAGGATGCCGATGACGGGAGGGATCCCCGTTACAAAGGTATCGACCGTGTTTTAAAAAGACTGCAATTCAAACAAGACGCTCTGATAGAAGTGCTGACTACGGCCCAGGAGGGCTTCGGTTACCTCCCCGAAGAGGTGATGATCTATGTCGCCAGACAGCTCAAGCTGCCGTTCAGTTGGGTCTACGGAGTGGCCACCTTCTATCATTTCTTTTCACTCAAACCTCAGGGAAAACACAACGCTATAGTATGTCTTGGAACGGCCTGCTATGTCGGGCGAGCAAGCGACATAGTTGACGCGGTTTCCAAAGAGTACAGCCTTGAGCCTGGCCAGACAACGCCCGACGGCGAGCTGACCCTTACCACGACCCGTTGTCTTGGGTGCTGCGGCCTTGCGCCGGTGGTCGTATTGGAAAACCAGATCCTCGGAAAGGAAACCCCTGAAACGACAGTGGAAAAGGTAAGATATGTTCTTGCCGGCGGAAGCATGGGGACGGCCTTCCAGCCCGAAGCGGCACAGGAGGAAGTTGCCACAGCCTAGTCGTTGCAGAATCGGTTACAGTCTGAATGCCGCTCATCTTTAAAGCGTGAGCGCAGTGAATCGTTTAGAACTCAAGGAGAATACAGAGTTATGAACCGATCGGAACTCTTGGAAATGGCCCAGAAAGAACTGGACCGCCAAAAGCAATTCCGCTGCCGGCTTCTCGTCTGTGCCAGTACCCCCTGTATTTCTTCAGGAGCGCTGGCAGTTGAGGACGCCTTGAAGAAAGCCGTAGAGGCCGAGGGGCTTAAGACCGAGATCGAAACGGTCGGCACCGGCTGCCTTGGCCCGTGCAGCCGCGGCCCTTTGGTGACAGTTCAGTTCGAGGGAAAACCGGACGTAATATACGAAGGAGTAACTATCGAACTTGCTACGCAGATAATCGCGAAGCACCTCAAAGGCGCATCGGTCCCCGAACTCGATGCCAAGGAGATCGCTCCGGGGTGGCCCTTTTTTGCGAAACAGAAGAAACTTGTCTTGGCCGAAAGCGGCACGCTGGACCCTGAGAAGATCGAGAGCTACATATCCCGGGGCGGCTACACCGCTATCGGACAGGCCCTGCGGGAAATGAGCGCCGAGGAAGTCTGCTCCACAATGGTCAAAAGCGGTCTTCGCGGACGAGGCGGTGCGGGTTTTCCCACCGGCCTCAAATGGGACATGGTCCGAAAAGCACCGGGTGAGCGCAAGTATGTAGTTGCAAACGGCGACGAGGGCGACCCCGGGGCTTATATGGACCGAACACTGATGGAATCCGATCCCCACCGCGTACTCGAAGGAATGGCCATAGCGGGTTTCGCGGTAGGCGCCGACCAGGGTTTTATCTATGTGCGCGGCGAATATCCTCTGGCGGCAAAACGTTTAGAGAAGGCCATCAGGCAGGCGGAGCGCAAGGGCCTTCTGGGCTCCCGCATACTGGACAGCGACTTCAATTTCCGAATCGATATCCGCATGGGCGCGGGCGCATTCGTGTGCGGCGAGGAAACAGCGCTCATGCAGTCGATCATGGGACGCCGCGGGCAGCCGGTACCACGCCCGCCCTATCCGGCAAACCGAGGTTTGTGGGGCGGCCCGACCCTGATCAACAACGTGGAGACATTTGGAAACATTACGTGCATCATTCTCAAGGGCGCTGAATACTACGCTTCGTTTGGCACCGAAAAGACCAAGGGCGCGAAGATTTTTGCTCTCGCCGGTAAAGTCAACAACACCGGCCTCATTGAAGTTCCCATCGGGATCACTTTGCGCGAAATCGTCTTTGACATAGGCGGTGGCATTCCAGGCGGGCGTCCGTTCAAGGCCGCACAGACCGGGGGCCCTTCGGGCGGATGTATCCCGGCTGAATATCTCGATACGCCCATAGACTATGAAACCCTTCAGAAGCTGGGCTCAATTATGGGTTCGGGCGGTCTGATCGTAATGGACGACCGGAGCTGTATGCCTGACGTGGCCAAGTTTTTCATGGAATTCTGCATGGATGAGAGCTGCGGAAAGTGCGGCCCGTGCCGGGGCGGAACGGTGCAGATGCACCGGATGCTCCTCAAAATTACAAACGGAAGCGCGACGATGGAAGACCTGACTAAGCTCGAGGAGCTCTGCCTTATGGTGAAGGAGACCAGCCTTTGCGGACTTGGAAACACCTGTCCAAATCCCATCTACAGCACGCTCCGCTATTTCAGGGACGAATACGAGTCGCACATTAAAGACCATCACTGCCCGGCCGGAGTCTGCCAGTTTACGGAGAAGCCGCTCAGAATCGCTGTGGCATGATAGTCCTACAAGCATGAATCTCCAATGGAGGCGCCAAAATGTCAGTTGTCACACTCACGATTAACGATAAACTTGTCAGCGCCCCGGCAAACACCTCGCTTCTTAGTGCGATGCAGGAACAGGGGATAGACATCCCCACCCTCTGCCATCTCAAGGGGCTGAGCGAGCGTGGCGGGTGTCGCCTGTGCATTGTAGAGATGGAAGGAAGCCCCAGGTTGTTTGCCTCGTGCGTGACTCCGGTTGCCGAGGGGATGGTGATTCGCACCCATACCGAAAGGGTGATCAAATATCGGCAGATGATGATCGAACTGCTTCTGGCCGAACGCAATCACATTTGCGCAGCCTGTGTCCAGAACAGCCACTGCGAACTGCAGACCCTGGCCGCACAGCTCGGGGTCACAAACGTTCGCTACGATTACATTTGTCCCGATTTACCGATGGACGCCAGCCACGAACGCTACGTCATGGACCATAACCGCTGTATTCTGTGCGGACGGTGCAACCGGGTGTGCGACGAAGTGGAAGGCGCGCACACGCTTGATATGGGCGGGCGCGGCATCCAGTCAAGAGTCATTGCGGGTATGAATCAACCTTGGGGGACCAGCCGGAGCTGCACTGGCTGCGGCAAATGTGTCCAGGTCTGCCCGACCGGCGCTCTTTTCAAGAAGGGCTCAAGCGGGGGAGAGATGGTGAAGCAACACGACTTTCTGACCTGGATACTGGATGGCCGTGAAAAGAAGATTTATCACTGGTCCTGATTAGAGGAGAGGCGTAGCATGTCAACATCGACTAACAGCAAAGCTCGGCTGGCTACCGCGTGGTTGGGCGGGTGCGCCGGCTGTCATATGAGTCTATTGGACCTGGATGAACGGATTGTGGATGTCCTCAGTCTGGTGGACCTGGTCTATAGCCCGGTCGCCGACATCAAAAAGTTTCCCGACGGTGTTGACGTAACACTGGTCGAGGGATCTTGCTGCAATTACGAGAACGTGCACCTGGCCCGTGAAATCAGGCAGAGAAGTAAACTGGTTGTTGCCTTCGGTGACTGCGCGGTTACGGGAAATGTTCCGAGCATGCGCAATCGGCTGAAGCTCCAAGACATACTGGACGATGTCTATGAAGGCCCAGGACCGGCCCCGCCAGCTCAGGGCGATTTGCCCATCCTGCTGCCCAAAGTGGTGCCGCTGCACCAGGTGATCCCGGTCGATATTTTCCTGCCCGGCTGCCCACCGGATCCTGAGAGAATCTGGGCTGCCGTTACGGCGATACTCAAGGGTGAACCGATCGAGCTGCCCGTTGAAATGCGTTCCTTCGGCTAGCTCCATTTGCATTGGGGGACGATGATTTCGTCATACGTCCCGG
>JBELAB010000131.1:0-7331 GCA_049509275.1 Syntrophobacteraceae bacterium
GTCGAGAGATTCGGCAGGCAAATACGACCCGCGCACCTGAGGGAGAACACTTTCAACCAGGCTCCGCCATTCATTCAAGGTTTTTTCGTCAACTGAAACGACGTTTACCCCATTCTTCTTCAGGGTCTCAATGTCACTTTGGTCGGTTTTGATCGAAAACTCCCGGAAGCGCTGACAGGCTTTATGCGCTGCCAGCCTTAGGGCAGGGCGAATTTCGGCGGGAATTTTCTCCCAGGTGGATTTCGATATCACTATGCCCCCCATGAAGACGGCCCATTTAAAATCGGTCATATAACTGACATGTTTATACCACTGAAGCAGGAGAATACCCTGGGGATTGATGGTGACCGCATTCACCAGTCCGGTCTGAAGGGCGGTCGCAATCTCGGTGGATGGCAGAGGCACGGGATTGAACCCGGCTTTTTTCCAAAGTTCCGCGTACTGGTCATCGCCCGCCCAGACGAACATCTTGAGTTTTCTCATATCATCGGGCGTCTTTACGGGAGTCTTCGTGAAGAAATGAGCCCATCCTGCCTGCGACCAGCCAAGGACAATAAAACCTTTCGCCTCGATTTGCCGGTCCAACTGGGGGCCGATCTTTTCAAGGACGCAATCCAACTGCCCGTAGTCAGAGTATGCCATGGGGATTTCGAGCCCCAGTACTCCACGGTCTATTGCGCTAAGGCCGTTTACGGTGAGAAGACCTGCATCCAGTATGCCAAGCCGCATCTTTCGGACGACGTCCATGTCGTCTCCGGCCACCCCACCCGGATAAAGCCTGAATACAATCAGCCCATTGGATACTTTTTGCCATTCAGCGCCCATTTCCTGAAGGATCTTGTACCATTCGGACCCTTGAGGAGCGAGCGTCGCCACTTTTATGACATTCTGGTCTGCAGCCTGTGCGGCAAATGCGGAAATGAAAAAGAAAACGGCCGCAAAGCAAAGCAGTCTGAGAAGGGAGCGGGGAGCAAGGAGCGCGGCGCAAGAACGATTTTTGTTTCCCGCTTCCCGCTTCCCGCTTCCCGCTTCTGACTTGCGGTTTGGTTTCAGATCGAGTTTCATGTTGTTTCGCTCACTTGAATCAATCAACAAAGAGACGGTCCATTCGGCCGAGGAGCCATTGTGCCCGGCGTTGTGCTATGATATTTGAAAGCCGCTGGTCAGGTGCGTCGTCGATATTGATCGCTAGCGCCTGATCGAGCAGTTTTTTGAATTCAACCCGGTCTTGTATCGCGACGTCAACCGTTTCGGCAAAGGAAACCAGTGGGGCGGCCCTTAGTCCCCCGGACAACTGCACCGACCGCGTAAGGCTTTCGCGCGCACGGTCGATAGAGCCTCCGCCTGCGGCCGGTCTCCCGCCCTCGTACACAATCATGAAATCGTAGAGAATGCCCGCGCCAAATTCCGCATCAAGTTTAAAGGCGCGGCGAATGAGGGCCTCGACCCTGGGCAGGTCGGCTGAGAGGGCAGGGTTGGTCTTGTCCAATGAGATGGCGGCCCCCCACGCGACTGCAGTCCAGTAAAGGAACGCAACGTCTTTTTTGCCGAATGGGGCCAGCGCCTTCTCAGGATCGCTTTTCAGCAGATCGGCGAAGCCGGGCTGGACGTCCTCGAGGCCGCGAATTCCGTAACCCAGGGCCCGGCGGTAAAGGCGCAGCGCACGCTCCCTGAGAGATATGGCCTTGATAAGGTCGGTGTCTTCAATGAAATCGGCCTCCGTTTGTACGAAGCCATAGGCGTACTGGGTAAAACCGCTCGTGGCCGCCAGCAGCAGCCCCTGATTATGTGGGGACTGCACCAGCAAGCCCTCGATAGTTTTAAGCCCGAAAGGCAGTGCCGCGCCGACCAGGTCCGGATCATCGTCACTTGCGTAAATCGATGAGCTTTCAGCCAGGGCTTTGCCGAGACCATCCACCGCGAGTTTCTGAAGGGAACAGCCCGGCAGGGCCAGGATAAAAACCCAAATGGACATCCGGAAGAATACCCCAAGGGAACTTGCTGGCAATTTGGACCTCATAATCCGATTCCTTTGCTCATGGTCTCCTTCTCCAAAAAACTCATAATGCTACTGCGACCCTTCAAAATATCAAGCACATTTTGGCATGAAACCGGGTTGTACTCGCGATGAAATTCTTTGGCGCGCAGTTGCGCCGACGGGCTGCCCAACCGGGCTTCGGGCTATGGGCTTGAACGGGCGACACCCTGCTATTTGACTTTCTTGAAAAAGAGTTCCTGAGGCCCTGGAAGAGTAACGTGAATAACTCCGTTATCAAGGCTTCCAACGATCACCCCGCCGTTCTTGGTGTTGAGCCTGAGTTCGTTGCCCTTCACATACCAGGAAAAACTGACCTCATCGTCGCCGACCCTCCAGGCGCCTGCCCCGGTTTCTTTCAATTCCAGGATGGTTTCATGGTGATGCGGAGAATCTTTGATCTCAGCAATATAAGTCCCAACGTGCCTGCTCGATGGACCGCAACCTGTCATGGCGGCGGAGATGAGGCAGAATAGAAGCAGCCGCAAAAAAACCGAAGATTGTACCTTTATACGCATCACGATAACCCGTCACGATTCGGCCGAGGTAATTCGGCTCCCGGCGCCAAGGATCGATTTCATTCTGTTCAAAAGCTCCGGTCTGTCAAAATAGTAAATCTGGACAGAGAAAACCAGCATTAGCCCATTTTCCAGGACCTTTTTCCAGCCGATCGGCTCACCCACAATATCGTAGCACCCGCAGTTGATCGGGGCGCCCCTGTACATGTTGATCAGGATCATTATGTCGAACATTATCAGAAGCAGTCCAATCACTACTATGGATGAGCGGGACTTGAAACCGATGATCAAAAAAAGACCGGCGACGAGTTCAATCCACGGCAGTATGACAGCTCCAAGGTTCAGGAACATGTAGGGAACCAGCCGGTAATCTGCTATTGCTTCTGCGAACTGGGCAGGATGCGGTATTTTGCTCAAACTTGCGTAGATGAAGAAATAGCCCAGGTAAATCCTCAGCGCAAAAGAGAGATACTCACTCCTTATCATTCGGTTCATAAAAGCCGGGATCATTTCGAAACCTTTGGCTCGACCGGATAACCGTTGGCCTCCCAGGCCTGCAGACCACCGTCCAAAACTTTCACATCCGTATATCCCCGGAGGAGCAGTTTTCCCGCGATTTCCAGATCATACGGCCTGCTTATAGTATTTCCGTAAACCACTATCTTTTCGTCTTTCTTTTCTTCGGAGAAACTCATCAGGTAGACGATATCGAAAAGCGCCATTGGCATGTTGACCGCGCCCTTGATGTGCCGCTTCCGGTAGAAATTGTTGGGCATGGCGTCTACAATGAGTGTTCGTCCCTGCCGGTAATCTTCCATTGCTGCAGAGGCACTGATCGAAGCAACTACCTCCGGACGCTCGGGGACCAGTGGAATTCCGTAAGGATTTGAGAAGTTAAAAGTTATCGCCAGAAGAACGCTCACCCCGATGACAAGCACAAAATCGAACCAGAACACCCGGGAAGCTCTGATTACCGCATCGGCTTCTTCCTCGATGATTTCCTGGTCTTTGAGAAGCCAACCGCGCATTTCCCGCACGAAGTTTCTCGAAAGGTCCGGGTAATCACGCAGGAGGCTGTCAAATTGCTCCTTCGAGAACACAACGAGCTGTGTCTCCACCAGACTTTCTGCATTGGCGGTACGCGTGTCGCCCGCTAGAAGAGCCACCTCGCCGAAGTGCTCGCCGGGTCCGCGTACAGAGAGCTCCCTTTCGATCCTGTCCTTATGGCTGACGAAAACCCTGACTCGACCGGAACCGATGATATAGAAAGCATCCGGCGGATCCCCCTCTTTGAAGATTATCTCGTTCGGCCGCGCAATTCTACTCTGAACCTTTTGTGCAAGCTTGTCCAGCTCTTCAGGGGGCGAATCCCTAAAAAGAAAGCTCTTCAGCAAAATCTTTCTGTTTTCAAGCTCGGCATCGGTCATTGCTGTCGCTATTTCTTTTTGTACAACGTCCTCAACTGCTTTATGAACCTGTCAGGGTCATCGATGACGCCCGTATGGCAGTAGAGCACTCTAGCGTCTTCAGTTGAAACGATCATGGTAGTAGGCGTTGGCACACCTTCCATAGAAACCGAAATTGCCCTATCTTCGTCAAGCAGGATCGGAAAAGGAGGCTTAAACTTTTTTTTGTAGGCTTCCACTGCGGCTTTTCCGTTGCCGCTCGCTATTGCTATCACCTTTACATCGGCCAGACGCGCGTCCCCCGTGATCGCTTGGTAGATATTGTTCATTATGGGGGCGTTGGCTTGGCAGTAGCGGCAAAGCGCGCTCATGAACTCGATAACCACCAGCTTCGCTTTTATATCACTGACTTTAAAAGGCTCCATTGCCTTCAGGCCGAGATATGCCTGCGCCTGCGCAGAATCAGGGGCGGGAAGGGTGAATTTCGCAGGCGGGAATTGATCCGCAGAGACGGTACAAAAAGTCCCGTTAGACTGCAAGAGAATAAACGCGCAGATAATAATTTGAGAGAAATTGACGCATCGCCTTTTTTTCATCTCTTTTCTCCATCCGGTAGACTTAAAACGCATCGGGTGAAGCACAATATGTGATGTAGCCTGCTGCGTCAATCACAAGATGAACCAATCACAATATGAGTTAATTTTAGCCCGAGTTGCCGGTTGGGCAAGTCCTGAGTTTTATAGCCAACTTTTTTGCGGTGACCCCTTAGGTATTGACCGGCGCTGCTAAGCAAGGTTTAATAATTAACACAGGTCCTTTCTACCTTCTTACACGAATGACGCCTGCGTGCGGGGCTGCGAGAAGTGCGACTGGCGGCGGGTTCTTTGCTCTAAGGGGACTTTTTGAGACCGCTGTGCCCAACATCAACTGCCGGACTGATGCGGAGACAAACAGCCTGTCTGGACTGGGAGACCCTGGATGCGGAATGAAAATCGGGTACTGGAATTGGAGGCCGAAGTTGAACGACTGCGCGACAGAGTTTCCGAACTGGATTCGATGGCGGAGGGTCGCCGTGAAGTGGAGAAGATTCTACGGGATCAGCTTCAGTTCCTGCAGGTCTTGATTGACACCATTCCAAACACGATCTTTTTAAAAGATAAGGACGGAAAGTACCTGGGATGCAATAAGGCGTTCGAGCGGCGCATCGGATTGGACAGGGGAGACATCATTGGAAAATCCGCCGCTGACCTCTTTCCGGAAGACCTTGCCGCTCGATATGAGCAGCACGACGCAGAGCTTTTCGAGCGGCCCGGTGAAAAAATATACGAAACAAGGCTGACCTATCCGGATGGGCAGGGCCGTGATGTCATCATAACAAAGGGAATTTTTACGGATTCCGAAGGCAATGTTGCAGGGTTGGTCGGAGTGGCACTCGACATTACTGAGCGCAAACGAGCCGAAGAAGCGCTGCAAAGAGCGCACGACGAACTCGAGGGGCGCGTGGAGAGAAGAACCGCTGCTCTGGCGGAGGCCAACCGCAACCTGCGAAGAGAAGTCGCCGAGCGGAGCAGGATTGCGGAAGAACTCCGCATGAGCTCCGAAAAGCTGAAAATATTTGCCTACTCAGTTGCACATGATCTGAAAAGTCCCTCAATTGGAATTTACGGGCTTGCCGGACTGCTGCAGAAAAACTTCGCTGGAATCCTCGGTGAGAAAGGCGCCGGTTTTTGTGACGGGATAATGAAGGCATCGGAGCACGTGGCTTCCCTGGTCGATGCAATCAATCTGTTTATCGCCGCAAAGGAAACCCCGCTCAAGATTGAGGCGATAGATATGGCTGAGGTCTTTCACATGCTGCGGGACGAGTTTTCGGCGAGACTGAGAGTGCAGCGTATAGAGCTGCGTGAGCCCAAAGGGATTGTGATTGTGCGTGCGGACAAGATTTCCATGCTCAGGGTTTTTAGAAATCTGATCGATAATGCCGTCAAATATGGAGGCGACGGGCTCACTACTATTGAAACCGGTTATGAGCAAGCCGGGGACTTCCATCATTTTACGGTAAGAGACGATGGGGTCGGCATTCAGGCTGATGACGGCAGCGATATATTCAAAGTGTTTCAGCGTCAGTGCGCATCGGATGCGATCGAGGGTACGGGCCTGGGACTGGCAATCGTAAAAGAAATAGTCGAGCTGCACAAAGGGCGGGTCCGGGTGGAGCGGGGCACAGAAAGAGGGACGGTTTTTCATTTGTTCATTTCAACGGGTCTTTAACTCTTCGACATGCAATCCTTCGTCTGCTATAGATAGCGGCCACAGAACCCGGTCTAACCCGATAAGCCGGCTTTGCTCGTGTCTGTCTGTTACTCAGGGAATGTAATATATGCAGCATGAATCCGAATGCGCATGGGTTCGCGACTTGCCCTGGCTGATTGTCGTCGGTCTTCTTTCGTCGGCCTACTGCGTGCTTGCTGCCGGTCACACAGGTGCTACCCACGACGAACCGGTATATTTGCTTAAAGGCCTCGAAGGCTGGCACCTGGGCGGTAGCGGGGGATTGACCAAAATCGGTACAATGCCCCTGCCGGTCGATGTGACGACATTGCCGCTATACGTTTGGGAGTTGTTGCGAGGCCAGCGTTTCGATCTGCTCTCGGACATTGACCGGATGCTGCCCGTGGCGCGCGCCGGGACGCTGGTGTTTTGGTGGGCGGTGTTGTTTTACGGTTGGAGGGTGGGGTGTAGCGTCGCCGGACCCTGGGGAGGGCGGCTGGCTGTGGTGTTGCTTGCCTGTGAACCGGTCCTGCTGGCCCACGCAAGCCTGGCAACAACCGATGTAGCGATTACTGGATGTATGCTCGCGCTGGTATATCACTTCCGTGAGGGACGAACATCCGGGTGGGGGTTGCGTGTGGGCCTTCCGTCCCTGTTGTACGGACTGGCCCTGCTGGCTAAAGCCTCGGCACTGCTACTGGGCCCGTTATGCTTACTGGCGCTCGAACTGGATCGACTGGGGCGCAAGCAAGCCTTCGCTGTCCCGGCAAATGGCGGGGTGGTGCAATTTTTTAGGCGACTCATCGCGGAACTTGGCCCGTTTTGGCGCGACTTAAAGCAGATTTTTGGTTTGGGATTTCTCCTGATGCTTATCTACTGCGGCAGCGATTGGCGCCCCGAGCCCAGTTTTGTGGCATGGGCAAGGACATTGCCTGATGGCCCCATGGCATCAGTTATGGTGTACGTGGCAGACCATTTACGGATTTTCAGCAATGGCGCAGAAGCAGTCGTTTATCAGATCAAACATAACAATATCGGACAAGGTGTGTTCATTGCCGGCCGGACTGATCCTCGCGCGCTTTGGTACTACTTTCCCGTGGC
>JBELAB010000132.1:0-7262 GCA_049509275.1 Syntrophobacteraceae bacterium
CTACGCTCTGGCTTTTGCGGTCCCGTCCGATACGAAGGGACTTATTCACGTTGTCGGAAGAAATTCCCTGGATACTCGTGAAATCGAGGGGTTTGATTGCGGCAATGTCCGGTACAGCAAGTACTGTCCAACGCTCATCTTTGACGAGGTGTTCGTGCCCTGGGAGCGGGTGTTCATGTGCAGGGAGGTCGAATTTGCAGAAGAAATGGTGAGCCGGTTTTCCGCGTTTCACCGTCAATCCCACGGCGGCTGTAAATCAGGCAAGATAGACGCTATGACCGGGGCCGCCCTGCTGATGATGGAGTACAACGGAACAGCAAAGGTCACACATCTTAAAGAGAAAATAATCGAAATGATCCACACTGCCGAAACGCTCTATGGCTGTAGTCTGGCCGCTTCGTACGAGGGCAGGAAGGAGCCGTCGGGGACGTTCTTCATAGACCCGATCCTGGCCAACGCGTCGAAGATCCATGAAGGGAAGGAAATGAGCGAGGTGATACGCCTCCTCGTTGATGTGAGTGGCGGGTTTGTTGCCGATTTGCCGTCCGAACGAGATTTTGACAGCCCGCAGATCGGCCGGTTGCTCAAGAAATACCTGAAAGGGGCCATAGGAGTTCCTGTGGAAAACAGGATCAAGATGTTGAGGCTGGTAGAGAAAATGGCGATGGAAAGCGCAGATACCGTCTCCGATATTCATGGCGGAGGTTCACCCGCTGCTCACCGCCTCACCCTGTTTAGAGAATCGGACACTGATTACAAAAAGCAGTGTGCAAAGCGGCTGGCTGGAATCGAATAAGAGATCGAACGAGTCCTCTATCAGAGAGACCCTAATGCGCTGAAAGCAACGCATGAAGAGGAGTAATGGCCATGGAAGCCAAGAAACTCAAATACATGTCCAGCGCTTGCTTTACGCTAGGTTTTATCATTCCGTTTGCAGCCTCAAATTTCGTCGGCATGCCACTGAGCGCCATGCCTACAGTGAGCACGCTCCTGATCGTGCTCTGGACAATCGGATTATTCCTGCGTTATTACGCTTATGTTGGAAGAACAGCGCCTCCAGCGACACTTTCTTCCCGTATGAGGATAGGTAATTTCGTTTCCTCGGAGCCCTCGTTTTTTCTCACGCTGGGAATTGTCTTCGGTTACCTGTTCTATCCTTCTGTCGAGAAAAGCGTAGTTCCCACCCTCGGACCGTATCTGCTCATGGCAATCATGTTTACCATGGGCCTGGCCATTAATGTTCAAGAATGGATTCGAATGATCCGAAGGCCGAGAGTGGTGGGGCTTGCAGTATTGCTGAAATGGATCTGTACGCCCTTGATCGCTTTCCTGCTTTCTTTGGTGTTGATTCAATTATTTCCAGGTGTTACGGGAGCCGCTCTGGCCGTCGGAATTATCGTCCTTGGCACCACACCGACCGGAGGCGGCTCAAATGCGCTTACCTTGATCAGCAAGGGCGACCTGGCCCTGTCCGTTGCGGCCACTGCGATCAACACCATGCTGGCGCCTTTCATACAACCCTTTCTGATTTTGTGGCTGGCAGGAGGTATTGCCGGCCTCAATGCGACCGCGATCATTCAAGACCTCCTGCGCATAGTGGTTGCGCCTGTCGTAGCGGGCACGATTCTGGGGTCCGTTTTTCCGAAGTCTGCAAGCAGGATAAAGCCTGCCTTCGCCCCGCTCGTGGTCATACTCCTCACTTTTATAGTGATGGGCACCATGTCCAAGGGCACGAGCACATTGATTCAACAAATCTCAATACTCCCTTACCTCGTTGCCATATGCCTGGTGCAAGCGGTGGCGACACTTTCGCTGGGATATTTCGTGCCCAAGTTTTTCGGTTTCAATTATGCACAGCGCAAGGCGGCCTGTTTCGAGACGGGTGTGGGAAACGCGGCCATGGCCATGCTCATCTGTCTGAGGCACTTCGATCCGCTCACAGCCTTGCCTTCTATTGTGTGCGGCAAGATCCAGTATATCATAGCCTCGACCGTGCTCGTCTCTCGATTCCAGGGAATTAAAGATAAGGAGTAGATATCGGCAGCGGGCACAGACGAGGTGAGCGTGGCGGACGCGGCGGAAGGAGAATGACCATGATAGTTGATTTTCATATCCATTATTCGCCGGAAGAATTGGTGCGGCCTAAGTTGGGGCCGGGCGGAGCGCCCCGGACGATCTTTGTGAACGGGGCCCCTACCCAAATGCCTCAACAGCAACTCTTCGCTTTGGAAGATCATATCGCCGCTATGGACGAGGCCGGTGTGGATGTGGCCGTTTTGTCCTCAGCCTCCGGCCTTGTCAATGAAGTCAATCAGTGCCGCATGGTGAATGACAAGCTGAAATGGGCTGAAGATCGTTACCCCGGCAGGCTGCAAGGCATGGCCCATGTGCCTCCTTTGGGAGGAGAGGAATCTTTGCATGAGCTGGAAAGAGCTGCTTCCGAACTGGGTTACAAAGGCGTCGCTCTGCCATCGCTTATCGGCCAGACCGAGCTTGATGCGCCGGAATTGCGGCCGTTTTACCGTAAAGCTGAAGAGCTGGGCCTGTTTGTGTTCGTTCATCCGTCTCTGAGTTCGCCGGGGAATTATATGGATTATGACCTCGGGCGCAGCGTCGGCAGGGAGTTTCAATTAGCGCTCGCGGTCATACGGCTCATAAACGGGGGTATTCTGGACGAATTTCCCGGCTTGAGCTTCATCATCTCCCATCTCGGCGGTGGGATTGCGGCCCTCATGGGCCGAATCGAGCCTTACCAGGATAAGGCCTTCTGGATGACGGCAGACCATGAAAGGCACGGCAAACTGCCGCGGGAACCGTTCAGGAATTATTTGAACAGACTGTACTTCGATATGGGAGGGTGTTTCGGCAACATTAATCCGGTCAAATGCGCCCTGGTTGAGATCAATCCGGAAAAACTTCTGATGGGCACCGATTACCCCCAGGAGATGCGAGACGCGCAGTCTATCAAAACATTCGTCGATGAGATCAAAAAGCTGCCTCTTTCTCAGGAACAAATTGAAGGGATGCTGGGCGAAAACGCGAGGCAGTTCTTAAAAAATTTCTAGTGTTTTTTTGAATGAAGGGACATGTTATGCACACGAATGCAAATCCCCTGGTTTCTTTCGACGACCTCAGGGCCTTCTGCCGTCAGGCATACATGAAGGCGGGGGTCCCCGCTGCCGAGGCGGAGATCGTTGCCGGCCTCCTGGCAAGGTCAGACTTAAGGGGCGTCGAAACCCACGGGGTCACGCGTCTCCCTATTTATATCCGGCGGCTGCAAAAAGGATATGTGCGCAAAGAGTGCCAACTGACAACCATCAAAGATAAAGGCCCGACGGCATTTCTGGAGGCCCACGGGTCGATGGGCCATATTGTCGCTTACAGGGCAATGGAAAAGGCCATCAGCAAGGCTGAACTGCATGGCATTGGTTGGGTATCGGTGAAAGACAGCGGCCACTTCGGTGTGACGGGCCTCTTCCCCATGATGGCCCTGGATAAAGATTTTATAGGGTACGTTGTTTCCAATTCCGCTCCCATGATGTTCCCATGGGGAGGCAGAGAACGAATCATCGGCAATAATCCCATGGCTTATGCAATTCCTGCGGACAAATATCCTCCGGTTGTCCTGGATTTTTCACTAGGAGTCGTGTCTTCCGGGAAACTCATCCTGGCACGCAAGAAGGGAGAGAAAATTCCCCTGGGCTGGGCTGTCGACAAAGAAGGTTTGCCCACCGAGGACCCGTTTGAGGGCTACGAAGGAGGAGGCTCCCTGCTGCCGGTCGGAGGCCATAAGGGCTACGGCATGGTCCTGATTAATGAAATGCTTACTGCGCTGCTCACCGGCGGCAAATGGACCTCGCAGATCAAGAGTCTTTATGAAGAGGATGAAACCGGTATTCAAGGCACGTGTCATTCCTTCCTGGCCCTCGATCCGGATTGCTTCATCGGAAGGGACGAATTCAAGCAGGAGATGGACCGTTACATCAGGGAAATAAAAGAATGCGCCAAGGCCGGGAATTGTGAGGAGATTTTGATCCCCGGGGAACCGGAATTGAGGACCGAGGCCGAGCGGCTGAAAAATGGCATTCCCCTGGCTCCGGCCACGATGGAGGAATTGGCGGTGCTCGGTGAATCACTGGGAATTTCACTTCCGCTGTTTGAGCGTGCTTCATAGTAACCACTATAACCGGAAAGAGGAACGAAGATTCAGCACAACAGCTTTTCAAAAACCCATCATCCATTGAAAAGGAGGTGCCTATGATCTCTCTCAGTGTGAACGGTAAGGTCCATAAGCTTGACATGCCCGGTGATACGCTGTTGCTTTGGGCGCTCAGGGACACCCTGGATCTAAAGGGAACCAAGTACGGCTGCGGTATAGGGGAATGCGGTTCCTGTATAGTCCATGTCGATGGTGAGGCCGTGAGATCGTGCACGATTTCCGTCGAAGAGGTGAAAGGAAAGAAGATCACGACCATCGAAGGGCTTCCCGAAAACCACCCGGTGAAACGGGCCTGGATCAAAGAACAAGTCCCCCAGTGCGGTTATTGCCAGCCCGGGGTAATCATGGAGGTTGCTGCTCATCTGTCACGGAAGCCGACTCCCAGCGCAGATCAAGTCATAAGCAAAATGGATGGGATCATTTGCCGCTGTGGGACCTATCCCAATATCAAAAAGGGAGTCAAAACGGCCATCCAGATCATGAAAAAGGAGGCAAAAACATGAAAAACACCTCCATTTCGCGACGTTTTTTCTTGAAAGGATCGCTGGCCGGCCTGACACTGGCGGTTTCTGTCGGTCCTTTCGGAGTCAGGCTTGTCAATGCCTCGGACGAGAAGGATATCGCAGGGTTCCATCCCAATGCCTGGTTCACTATCACTCCGGATAACAAGGTCACCATTTTCATAGGTAATTCCGAGATGGGACAGGGTGTCCTGACCGCCCATGCCATGATCATTGCCGATGAGCTCGAGGCTGACTGGAAGCAGGTTCAGGTCCGTCAGGCCCCGGCCGGCGATGAGTTCAAGAACCCCCTTTATGGGGTCCAGAAGACAACGGGGAGCGCCAGCGTCAGGGGGTTCTACGAACCCTTGCGAAAAACCGGCGCGGCAGGCCGAGCCATGATGGTGAAGGCTGCCGCTGAAACCTGGAAAGTCCCCGACACGGAATGTCAGGCCTCGATGGGTACGGTAAAGCACCTGAAGAGCGGCCGCACCCTTACCTATGGCAAGCTGAGTCAGGCAGCGGCCAAGCTTCAGGTCCCGCAGGAAGCTCCACTAAAAAATGAAAGTGAATTCAGATATATAGGCAAAAGCATGCCTCGGGTCGATGTCCCTTTAAAGGTGAGCGGCAAGGCCGTCTATGGCCTGGACGTGACACTCAAGGATTTGCATTACGCCGTCATAGCGCGGCCGCCTGCTTATGGAGCAAAACCTGTTTCCTATGATGAGAAAGCCGCCGAGCAGGTCAAAGGGGTTAATAAAGTATTTTCAGTCCCTATGGGTATTGCCGTTTGCGCGGAATCCTTCGACGCGGCGCTAAAGGGGCGGGATGCTCTGGGGGTGAAGTGGGACAAAGGCACAGTTCCCGAGATGGATGACGCTTACGTGGAAAAATCCCTCATGGATGACCTTGATAAGCCGGGGGCTTCGGCAGTGAAGACCGGCGATGCCAAGAAAGCGATCGGCGAGGCCGCCAAGAAGGTCGAAGCAACTTATTATGTCCCATGTGTTGCCCATATGACCATGGAGCCGATGAATTGCACGGCTTCGGTGACCGCTGACCGCTGCGAGGTATGGGCGCCCAATCAAGTTCAGGTAGCCGCAGTAGCCGTTGCCATGAAAATATCGGGACTTCCCAGGGAGAAGGTCCAGGTGAATACCACCTTCCTGGGAGGCGGTTTTGGCCGGCGAGCCAAACCGGATTTTGTGGTCGAAGCGCTCCTGTGTTCAAAGGCGCTCGGAAAGCCGGTCAAGGTGATGTGGACGCGGGAGGAAGACATCAAGCACGATGCCTTTCGGGCCCCGGCATCCCATCGGGTCGTGGCTGCGCTTGACGCTCAGGGCCAGTTGACCGGATGGTCCCATAAGGTGGTCGGTCCCTCTCTTTTGAAAGATATGCGACCCGAGGATATAAAGGACGGGGTTGATTTCTATTGCCTCTGGGGCCTGGCCGATTCTCCAAATTCTCCGATGTGGAATGCCAGGATACAGTACGAAATACCGAATCTCGACATAGAACTTCTTATTTCTCCTCTGCCCGTGCCCGTTACCGTTTGGCGAGCGGTTCAAAATGGTCCCAATGCCTTTGTCATTGAATCTTTTATGGATGAATTGGCTCATGCGGCGGGGAAGGACCCGTTGGAGTTTCGTTTGCAGAGCCTGAAGAATAATATGCGGGCTCGCCGTGTGTTGGAGATGGCGGCTGAAAAGGCTGGCTGGGGCAAATCCATTCCGGAAGGTCAGGCTCGCGGCATTGCTCAGCATGCCTGTATGGGGACCTACACTGCCCAGGTGGCCGACATATCGGTCGATAAAAAGGACGGCAGGATCAAGGTCCATCGGATTGTCTTTGCCGTGGATTGCGGACCCGCGATTAATCCGGGCCCTCTCGTAGAACAAATTCAAGGCGGCGTCATTATTGCCCTCAGCACGACACTGAAAGAGCAGGTTCATTTTGCCAACGGCGGTGTAAAGTCGGCCAACTTTGACGACTACGGCGTCATAAGGATGAGTGAAGTGCCTGAGATAGAGGTTCACGTGGTCAAGAGCACGGAAAAGATCGGCGGCATCGGGGAATTGGGTGTTCCCACAACAGCGCCTGCCGTGGCCAATGCCTTTTTCAATGCAACGGGTGTCAGGATAAGGCGTCTTCCGCTTAACCCCGGTAACGTTTTGACTGCCCTGGCGAAAGTGTAGCTACCTGGTATCAGCAGGTAAACTGACTAGCGCGGGATGTCACCGCTCACAAGGACTGTGACATCCCGTTTTTTCACATCCTTAAAGATAATGGAGCCCCAGGCCGCCACTTATACCTGCCGGTCTCTCTGTGCATCTGCTCGAATGTTTTTCCCCGCCTTAGCTGTTCGGTAAAGTGTTTTTCCCCCTCTTCGGTTTTTTTCGTAATTTGGAGAACCTCTTCGGCCTTTTCTTTCGGTATGATGATGATGCCGGTACGATCAGCCATTACGATGTCCCCTGGCCTCACGCGTATTCCCCCGCATTTGACGGTCCCGTTCATGTCTACCATTCTGATTCGCGACCTGG
>JBELAB010000133.1:0-11400 GCA_049509275.1 Syntrophobacteraceae bacterium
CGATGTTCTCAGGAGTATCAAAACCGGGTTCTCCAATGCCGAAATTGATTATGCCGACGCCGCTTTGTTTGAGCGCGTTGGCTTTGGCATTGATTGACAGGGTGGCTGAGGGTCTAAGCCTGGCGATTCTTCCGGATAATTTCATTTTATTACCTCTGGTGAGATTATCTGCAGCTCTGCTGGTAATTGACTGAAATCAGATACAGACCATGCCCCGGAGCGGTCATTCCGGCTTGCTTGCGCTCACCGCTGCTGATAATGCGCTCGAAGTCCCCGGGCGTTCGCTTTCCATGTCCGACCTCAACTATTGTGCCCGTCAGGTTCCTGACCATGCGCCGCAGGAAGCCGTTGGCCTCGTAGGTTAACTTCAGCAGGCCGGGCAGCGACCACACGAGTTCAGCCCTGAGGATGTTTCGCTCGGTCGAGGATGCCTGTGAGCCGGAGGCCATGAAGGCAGAAAAGTTATGCTGCCCGCAAATCCTTTTCAGGCACTCCCGCATCGGCTCCACTGCAAGAGGCCTGCGGACGTGCCATGCGTAATTTCTCAGGAGCGCAGATGGGACCGGTCGGTTCAGTATGTGATACTCGTAGACCTTGCTCACGGCTGAAAAGCGTGCATGAAAAGACCGGTCCACCTCCTCTGTGCTCAGAACGACAATGTCGCCCGGAAGAAGGCTGTTTAGACCCCTCAGGATCTCATCGGGCGTGAGGTTTGTGCGTGCATGGAAATTAACCACCTGGCCCTTTGCGTGCACCCCGGCGTCAGTGCGGCCGGAGGCGTGAATCCCCACCCTGTTTCCAAGCATGACCCCCAGGCGCGACTCGATAACTTCCTGGATGGAGAGTGATCCCGCCTGGCGTTGCCATCCATGATATCCGGAGCCGTCGTATTCCAGCACGAGTTTTATGTTGCGCTCAATTTGGCAATCATGCTCGTTCATTGCAGTTTTTTATGGCTGCCAGGGCGCTTCTTTGAGCCCGGTGTCCTCCGGCAGGCCGCACATTATGTTCATATTGCAAACAGCCTGTCCGGATGCGCCCCTGGTGAGATTATCAATAACGGAGATGACGATCAGCCTCCGAGTCCGCTCATCGACACGCCAGCCGAGGTCACAGTAGTTGCTGCCCCTAACCTGAAGCGAAACGGGCAGATGCCCTCCATTACCGAGGCGGACGAAAAGTTCATTCATGTAAAAGCTCCGGAAGGCCTCCTCCACGTCCGCTGTCCCCACTGCCTCTTTCAAATTGGAGTAAACCGTGCTCAGGATGCCGCGGCTCATCGGGATAAGATGCGGGGTGAAATTGACCATGACCGCTCTTCCGGCCAGAACGCTCAGCTCCTGCTCGATTTCGGGCGTGTGGCGGTGCTCGGCCACTTTGTATGCTTTAAGGCCCTCGTTGACCTCGCAGAAATGCACGCCCAGGTCCATGGTTCTCCCCGCCCCCGTGACCCCCGATTTGGAGTCTGCGATTATCGTTTCGGGATCAATGAGCCCGCGCCGAAGCGGAGGTGCTGAGGCGAGAATAACGCTGGTCGGGTAGCAGCCAGGATTGGCTACAAGGCGAGCAGTTCGGATTTTATCGCGATATAGCTCGGGAAGGCCGTAAACAGCCTCCTTGAGAAGCTCCGGGGTCCTGTGCGCCGAATACCACTTTGCGTAGACCTCAGGGTCCCTCAGCCGGTAATCCGCGCTCAGGTCCACAACTCTGACCCCTCGATCCAACAGACTCGGAATTATGTCCATGGAGGCCTGGTGCGGCAGTGCTGTAAAGACCAGATCGGCTGCTGCGGCAAGCTTTTTGGGGTCAGTGTCTTCGAAGACCAGATCGCAATGGCGCTTGAGGGCAGGGTAGAAATCGTCAATTCTCTGCCCCTTTTGTTGCCTGGAGGTGATTACGGAGACCTGGACCGACGGATGGGCGCACAGTATTCGCAGCAGTTCAAATCCAGTGTACCCGGATGCACCGGCAATGGCGACCCTGAGCATAATATTCTCCCTTGATAAAAATGAAGGGCGCGTGCACGCTTGTGCAGCGCCCCATATTCAATCCGAAAAATCGGTTTCGGTTGCCCCGATGAGGAAATCGACCCTGGAAAAAAGCGGAAAGATTTACGTCACAGGGGCGGGGTTTAACCCGCCCTTAACGGGATTAGCGCTTCGAATACTGGAAGCGTGCTCTGGCGCTCTTGCGGCCATATTTTTTGCGTTCCTTGACCCGTGAGTCGCGGGTAAGGAAACCGGCCCGTTTCAGGACCTCTCTGTATTCAGGATTGAGTTCCAGGAGCGCTTTGGAAATACCGTGCCGAATGGCCCCTGCCTGGCCGGAAATCCCTCCCCCAAGCACATTGATGGCGACGTCCAGTTTGCCGAGCGTCCCGGTAAGCACCAGCGGCTGAGCAATTACCATTTTACTCGTTTCCCTGTCCAGATACGCATCGGCCAGCTTTTTGTTTATAACTATCCGGCCTGTCCCGGGTTGAAGCCAAACCCGCGCGATTGAGGTCTTTCTTTTACCTGTGGCATAAAAGCGTTGTTCGGGCATTTAAAAGGGTCTCCTAGCTGTATTTCTCCAAAAGTTTAAAAGCCTGGGGCTGTTGCGCTTCGTGAGGATGGGCCGGGCCGGTGTAAACTTTGAGCTTCTTTATAAGTTTGCGGCCGAGCCGGTTTTTGGGCAACATTCCCCAGACCGCCAGGCGGATCATCCGTTCCGGGTTTTGCTGGTTGAGCTTGCGGGCGGTTGTCGCTTTAAGTCCACCCATATAACCGCTGTAGCGGAAATATGTTTTCTGGGTCCATTTGTCACCGGTCAGCTTGACCTTGCCGGCGTTGACGACGACCACGAATTCACCCAGGTCCACATGCGGAGTGAAATTGGGCAAGTGTTTGCCTCGGATGCGGACCGCGATCTGACTTGCCAGGCGGCCCAGGATCTGGTTTTCGGCGTCAACTACTATCCATTTGCGCTTTTGCGGTTCGAACTTTGCGCTTTGCGTTTTCATTGTGCGGCACTCCGAAATCTAACAAAATTGACCTAAGCCGTAAATAATACAAATATATGCAACCCTTGTCAAATAAAAACATCGAGTGAAGCCCGAACCGGCAATTGCAGCGGGCAGAAAGCCGCACGTGGCTCTGTGCTACCTCGAATAAATCCAGGTCTCGGGATGCTGATATCCGGGCAAAGACTCGCTAAACAGCGGCCTGCCGAAAAAGGTGCTCGCTTGGCCAAGACTGCCAAGCCCCAGCAAATCGAGTGTGAAGACAAACCGGTTGTCGCCGCCCACCCGTTCGAATCCCCCGCCCACTCCCCAGCAGCCATGGATGTACCTAATTCCGTATCCCTGCGTGAACATCAATCCACCTTCCAGGGAGTAATCATGGTAGGTTTCCAAATAAATGTTCTTGTATGTCTTAATAATCGTTTGGACCGAAATTTCATCTACCTGGAGGCTAGGAATATCCTGGTAACTGAGCGAGACAACATTTCCCGTGCGGTTGTCATAAGTCAAGAAAAGACTCTGGGCGTTTCCCTGTCCCGACGATGACAAATCCACATCCAAATCGTAGGAGACAGTGAGGTATTTTTGGGGCATAACATCCATCCTGAACCCCACCGGCGAAAATCCCTCCCTCATGACATTGAATGTGTCAAATAAAGGGTCCTCAAACGGAGGCTGCACCACATTGAAGAACTGAAAAACGCGAAATCGGAGTATTTCCGCATACGTTGTCGTGGGCACTCCGGCAGCATCCGGACTCACCTGCTTTCCTGTCAGGAAGGACGTGAAGCCGTAGCGAACACCGTTTCTGGACTGATCCAGGTCAAGCCGGTCAATTTGAGGGATCGTTCCGTTAGTAGACTGGTTCGCGTATTCGTATGAGATCTCCGGCCGGATGGAATTCTGAAAGGCCGTAAAGTTCCAGAAACTTACATTGAATTCCCTATTGAGGCGCGTGCTCATCTCCAGCTTGAAATCCGGTATGTCTCTCTCGGCGAAGTCATTGCCCGAATTGCCTGCCCCCCATTCGATCGCGTAGGCGTTGGCGCGAAGACCCACGGAGGGCTCGATGTCAAGGTAATTACCCCAGTGCATGGGGTAGTATAATCGAGGATAGACATCCAGTCGTTGATCTGTATAGCCCTGTGTCCTCCAGTAGTTTACGGCCGAACTCTGAAAAGTGTAATATAAGGGCGTGTCGTCAATCCACTTTGGGAGCGTGGTATAAGAGAGGGAGGGCATCTTCTGGATCGTTTCCGTGTTCGGGGGAGACTGGAAGTTCTCCCAGTATCGAACGTCCATGCTGAGGAGTGTGGATTCGTCCTTCTTTTCAAAATAAGCGGTGGATTCGCGAACAAGGGAGTTCAGGTCATCCAGGATGCCGCGGCCGAAATCCTTTTCGAACGTCCCGCTGGTATGCAAAAAGGAAGTCGATCCTGTTGAGAATTCCTGGAGAAAATTCCGGTCGCTCACGTAATCCACATCTATTTTCGCTGTTATGTTCCATGGCAGCGTAATGTCCTGCCTGCCTCGCACCCAATAACGGTCCTCCGTTTGGAAGGGATATCCCTGGGAGGCTAACAACGATTGGCTCACATGGTCGTCCAGAAAATTGAACATCCAGACACCCTTGCCCAATTGCTGGTTGTCAATGCGGTATTCGACCCCTCCCATAAGCCCGCGATTATCCATATAGCGGGCATAAAAGGTAGCATCCATATCAGGACGAAAGGCCCAGTAATAAGGGACTTCAATATCCCACCCGTTGAGGGTGGATTTCCCCTCCACAGGAACCAGAAACCCCGACTGGCGTTCAGTTTCAACCGGCATGCCAAGCAATGGCATATAAACGACCGGCCAACTGCGACCCCAAAAAGAAGCTTTATACGCCCAACCATTGCCGCCAACGGTCACCTTCATCTCGTTGAACTGGATTTTCCAATCAGGATCGGACGGGTTGCAACTGGTTATGAACCCCTCCTTGAGCTCAAATTCGGTAGGGCTGAGTTTGGTTATCGCTTTTCCCTGAACGAAAAAATTGTTCTCGGCGAAATACAGAATCCCAGAGTCCACCCACCCCTTTTCGGTGTCCAGGCGCCAGATTACGTGTTGGCCCTTGATCCAGTTTCTCCCATACTGAACGGAAACTTTGCCGTAGAGATCGGCCTGCTGGGTTTGTTTGTTCACGGATGCATAGTCGGCCTGTATCAACCTGTCCGTGGAAGTTATCCTTACATTTCCCTCGGCTTCGTAGAGCTGTTTTTCCTGGTCAAACATCAGCTTGTCGGCATTGATTGTCCATGAAGCCTGACTGGTTGGGGAAAGCTTCAGTCCGCCGGTAATCGGCTGTGGGCCATCCGCCCGGGCATGGCTCGCCAGGAAGGCAATGAAAGCCAGACAACAAAAAAACAGGGCGACTCTTGAGAACATGCATCTTATAAAGATTTTCCTCATAGAGCAGGCTCCCCGAAAATTTGTTTTACCTCTCCGGCAAAATAGAGTGAGCCGGTAATACATATAAGATCATCCGGACCGGCCAGATGTCGTGCTTCCTGAATGGCAGAAGCCGCATCGAAGATTACGTAGTATTTCTGTATGTAGGGTCTGGCCATTTTGCGAATGTCATCGGGATTTGCAGCCCTGGCGTACCGGGGCTGGGTAAAGATAGCAGTCTCAGCCATAGGGAGCAAACGTCTAAGGATCCCCAAAATGTCCTTGTCAGTCATTATTCCCATAACGAGGTGAAGCTTTTTGTAGGTGAAACTTTCTTTTAGGGCATCTCGAAGGGATTCGGCGCCCTGTGGGTTATGCGCCCCGTCGAGCACGATTGTCGGATTGGTTTGGAGAACCTCCAGCCGGGCCGGCCATCTCACCTCGCGCATTGCACGCTCGATGGGGCCTGGCCAGAGTGCGATGAGTCGTTTTTGTTCGAGGACCTCGAGGGCCGCAAGGGCCAGCGCCGCGTTGCTCACCTGGTGCGGCCCTCTCAGATTGAGGCTCAGGGATGGCAATTGTTTCTTGATGCCTCGGTACTGAAAGTGCCCGTTGGATTTTCGCCTCACGTGGAAATCTGACTTGAACCGGTACAAGGGCGCGGCTTTATTCATGCATGCAGTTTTTAGTATCCCCTGGGCTACGGGCTGGAGTGCACCTGTTACCACAGGGACGCCTTGCTTAATGATTCCCGCCTTTTCGCGGGCAATCGAGGAAAGGGTCGATCCGAGGAACTCCTGGTGATCGAAACCCACATTAGTAATAACGCAGACCTCGGGGCTGATCACATTTGTGGCATCGAGCCTGCCTCCCATGCCGGTTTCGGTAATGACAAAATCGGCTTGCTCCTCGGCGAAATAAAGGAAGGCCATCGCGGTTACCATTTCAAAAAAAGTGGGCGGCTGTGTCTCATCCAGAGTCGCCCGGATTTTTTCAAAGACCCGGAGTATTCTCTGTGCTGAGACTTCAGTGTCATTGAGGCGGAAGCGTTCCGTAAAGCGTACGAGGTGCGGTGAAGTATACAGGCCGGCCTTGACACCGTGGTTATAAAGAATACGGGAAATAATAGCCGCCGTGGACCCCTTGCCGTTAGTTCCGGCAATATGAATGAAACGGAGCTTCCGGTGCGGATTGCCGACCCGTGCAAGAAGATTTTCCGTGCAGTTCAGACCGAACTTGATCCCATACTTCTGAAGCCCGTAAAGGTAGTCCAAAGACTGCTGAAAATTTGGCACCTGCCCCTCTCAGCTCCCGTTTAGCGGCCTGCCAAAAGCAAAAGCTCCACCCCTGTCCTCCTGAAGGGGCCACAAACAAAAATGAAAACGCCCCCCGCATTGACTTCTCTAATAACACACTTCGCGAGCATTAAAAAATGATAGTTTCTTAAACTGGCGATTCTTCGCAATGTGTCTCGCAGATCCTTTAAAACCCACATTCCGCGCGCTTCTTGTGAAATTCTTGACTTTACCCGGCAATCCCCTTAGATTTGTTAGGTTCATCCTTAAACTACCATGCAGGAAATCCCGACGCTGATGTGGTGGAAGCAAATATGCGCCCATTGGTACTGAGTATAAGGATCATTTTTGGATTACTTTTCGGTGTCCTGCTTTCACGAGTCTTTTTTCCGGCTTCGGGAGTTTGGCTGATCTTGCTTATTGCCGGCCTTCTGGTTGTGTTCGCCTACATTTTCGAAGTCCTGCACACAAAGGACTTGTAGACTAAATCTTTTGCGCGGAAGCTGCGGGCTTTCGCAGGGAGTCCCCCCGCCTGATTGTTATTATAGTTGCGGTCGTGGTTCTCATAATCGTCGGGCTCAATTCGTATTATACGGTCGAACCAGAGGAGACGGCGGTCGTTCAAAGGTTTGGCCAATATATAACTACGGCCGGGGCTGGGCTCCATTTCAAAATCCCCTTCGGCGTCGATTCGGTGAGCAAGGTAGTAACCGGACGTGTACTCCAGCGCGAATATGGCTACCGTACGCTGGAGCCGGGTGTACGTTCCCAATTCACCGAAAAGGGATTTGAGGCGGAGTCCATCATGCTCAGCGGCGATCTCAACGTTGTGAACGTCCAGTGGACGGTTCAGTACATGATAAAGGACCCCGTTCAGTATCTTTTCAGGCTCAGGGGAGTAGAGGCGACCCTGGATGATATCTCTGAGTCCGTAATGCGCAGGATCGTTGGAAATCACTATTCGGACGAGGTATTGACGGTCGGCAGGGCTTTGATAGCCAGTCAGTGCAGGGCTGAAATCCAGGAAATCATGGACGCCTACACGACGGGTCTCCAAATCGTTGCGGTAAAGCTCCAGGGCGTAAATCCACCTGACCCTGTCAAGCCGGCATTCAATGAGGTCAACGAAGCCCGGCAGGAAAAGGAGCGCATGATAAACGAGGCGGAGCAGGCCTATAACGAGAAGATTCCCAAGGCCGTCGGCCAGGCCAAGCAAACAGTGAGTCAGGCCGAAGGCTATGCCCTGGAGCGCGTGAACCGGAGCGGAGGCGAGGCTAAGCGTTTTCTCGATATTCTCGCCGAGTATCAGAAAGCTCCCGACGTAACCCGCCGCAGAATGTATCTCGACTCATTCGAAAGCCTTATGGGGCAAGCCGGCCAGTTTTACGTGGTGGACGAGGCGCAGAAAAGTATCCTGCCGCTGCTCGACCAGAACAAATTCAGCGGACAGAGTGAAAAAGCTCAGGGCTCTCAGACGCAGCCTAAAGGGCAATAAACGCTCGACGGCGGGTACAGAAAGGAAACAATAATGGTTCCACGCAAGGCCAAAATAGCCGTAGCGGTGTTAGTCGTTTTGGCGGTCATCGCTGGAGCTTCATTTTTCGTGGTGAGCGAAACCCAGCAGGTGGTTATTACACAGTTTGGCCGTCCGGTTGGGGAGCCGATCACCCAGGCGGGACTCCATTTGAAGATCCCGTTCATACAGACGGCGAATTTTTTCGAAAAACGCATAATGAAATGGGACGGGCGTCCCGACCAAATTGCGACTAGGGACAAGAAGTACATCTGGGTGGATACCACGGCACGCTGGCAAATAAAGGACCCGCTGCTCTTCCTGATGCGGGTTGGAGCGATACCGACCGCCAACAGCCGCCTTGATGGAATAATAGACTCGGTGGTCCGCGATCATGTTTCCAACAATGATCTTGTGGAACTGGTTCGAAGCGAAGGTTGGGAGCAGGCAAGGAAGGAGGAGGCAAGGAACGAGGAGGCAAAGGAACAGCTCAATGTGGCGCCTGTTACCGAACCTCATCTTCTCGGGCCCGGATTTGAGCCCCCGAGCGAACAGAGCGATCGTCTCGTGAAAGGCCGCGAAGAAATCACCCGCGAGATGGTAGCTGACGCATCGCGGCTTATTCCTGAATTCGGGATGCAACTGCTCGACATCCGCATAACACGCATCAACTACGTTGAGTCCGTCCAGCAGAAGGTTTTCGACCGGATGATTTCCGAACGCAAGCGCATTGCCGCCCAGTACCGATCGGAGGGCGAGGGCGAGCGGGCGGCGATTCTGGGCCAGATGGAACGGGAATTGGCCAAGCTGACCTCTGAGGCCTACAAGAAATCGCAGGAAACACGAGGCAAAGCTGATGCGGAAGCAACCAGGATCTATGCAGATGCTTTCGGCAAAGACACTGAGTTTTTCTCTCTGTACAAAACTTTCGACTTGTATCGTACTATCGGCAAAAATACCTTCTTTTTGCTCGGCACCGATTCTGACTTTTTTAAGTACTTGAAGGGTAGTGGCGCATCCCCCCGAAAATAGAGCTGGATCAAAGCTATGGCGTTTTATGAGGAAGATCCGGGGGGAATTGTCAGGGCGGACGTACTGGTGTGCATACCCACGGCAAACGAGGTGGAAAGTATAGCCAGCACAACCGCGCAGGTGGACAAAGGTCTGAGCGAGTATTTCCCGGACATGCAGTGCGCCATCATCAATTGCGATAACCACTCCTCCGATGGCACGCGGGAAGCTTTCTTTTCCGCACCGGGAAAGGCGCCGAGGCTTTACATTTCTACTGAACCCAGAGTTGGCGGCAAAGGGAGAAATATTCGCAATTTCTTCGAAAAAGCCCGTCAGCTCGATCCCAAAGCCCTGATAATCATAGAAGCCGACATAAAGAACATATCGCCCCTCTGGATTCGAAACCTGGGAGTGCCGGTACTCGAAGGAGCGGGATTTGTTTGTCCGCTCTACGGGCGCCACAAATATGAAGCTACGCTCACCGGTTCGATGATTTATCCACTGGTTCGCTGTCTCTACGGCAGGCGCGTGCGGCAGGCAAACGCAGGGGAATATGGCTTTAGCCCAAAACTGCTTGACGCCTATCTCAACCCGCCTTTGTGGAATGAAGTGATCGAGAATTTCGGGGTGGACATATGGATGGCCAACATCGCGCTCACCTCCAGGCTGCCAATCGTTCAGGCGTACATGGGAGCCCCCAAGGTGCATCGGCTCAAGGACCGTTACGTGCACCTGGAAGTGCTTTTCCACGAAGTGGTCGGCACGATTTTCGACCTGATGCAGGTCTATGAGGATTTTTGGGAACAGGTAAAATGGGGCAAACCCACGGCGCTGTACGGGACAGACCTTCTGGAAGTTGAAACCCCGCTTCCGGTGGACATCAACACAAAACGCCTTCACGAGATGTTTGTTGAAGGCTTCGACAAATATTATGGACTGTGGGAACAGGTTTACGGTCCAATTGTGGCACCCAAGCTCCAAGAAATAAGGTCGATGGGACTTCAGCATTTTTCGTTCCCGACTCAGACCTGGCTGACCATTGTTTTCGAATCGGCGGCTGCCTATCGCAGGATGTCCCCGGTCGAAAGGAAGAACTTACTCGATGGGCTGCTGCTGCTTTACGTGGGTAAAGTTCTTTCCTACGTTAAAAAAACCGAAAGGATGTCACTACAGCAGGCTGAAGAATACATTGAAAACGAGTGCATGATGTTCGAGGAAAATAAAAGTTATCTTGTAAAGGCATGGACTAAAGGGGAAGGAGGCTGAGTTATGCCGAAGATCCTTGTTGTCGATGATGAGGAACACATCAGGCTCCTATATTCAGAGGAACTGAAGGAAGCCGGATACGAGGTCATCACGGCGGAGAACGGTTATAAGCTTCTCGAGAAAATTGAAGAGGAAAAACCGGATTTGGTCATTTTGGACATAAAGATGGTTGACTACAACGGTCTGGACATCCTCCAGGACATCCGAAACCATTTTTATGACCTGCCTGTTATACTCTCGACTGCATACGATACCTTCAAAGAAGACATGAAATCGATCGCGGCCGACTTCTATGTTGTAAAAAGCTTTGATTTGACCGAACTGAAGAAAAAAATCGCCATGGCGCTTGAAACCAGGCTCCCCGGTTGACAAGCCCGCCCTGCAAGGGCCTGCCTGATTCGCGAAATGGCGATAATCGGCTGCTTTGAATCAGTATTCCGGAAAAGGCGCCTTATAAAAACCTGAAAGCCGCTCGGGGCGTCCCGAGCGGCTCTGTTCTTGCTGGAAAGCCTGACAGAATTATCAGAGTATAAGACGGCCTGACTGTGTTACGGTAAAAGTCTGCCCGCCTATGGTTAATGTACCGGTGCGGCTGGCAGTGGCGGTATTCTGAGAGACGGAATACTTGACGGTCCCGTTACCCGTGCCCGATTTGCCGGATACGATAGTTATCCAGCTTACATTGCTCACGGCTGTCCAGGAGCATCCGGACCCCGCAATTACGCCCACTGAGGCATTGCCCCCAATAGAGCTTGCCCTTGCGGATTTCGAGGATAAGGAATAGCTGCAAGGGGGTACTCCTGCCTGTGTTACGGTAAGAGTCTGCCCGGCTATGGTTAACGTACCGACGCGGCTGCCAGCGGAGCTGTTCGCAGAGACAG
>JBELAB010000134.1:0-7249 GCA_049509275.1 Syntrophobacteraceae bacterium
CTCAAAAATTGAAGCAGGCAAACTGGAACTCGAAAGCATCGACTTTGACCTGCGAGAGTCCGTCGAAGAGGTCATGCAACTCTTCGCGGAAAGCGCTCATCAGAAGGGTCTCGAACTGTTGTCCCAATTGGATGAGGATGTTCCCATCGCCTTGCAGGGCGACCCCGGGCGATTGCGCCAGATCCTGACAAACCTCGTTGGCAACGCCGTCAAGTTCACCCAACGCGGAGAAATTTTCGTCCGCGTGAGAGCTTTAGAAAAAGAAGAAGATTACGGGCGCCTGTGCTTTGAAGTCCATGACACGGGGATTGGGATCGCCCCGGAAATCCAGGAGCATATCTTTGAAGCCTTTTCGCAGGCAGACGGCACCACCACGCGAAAATACGGCGGCACAGGACTGGGCCTTGCCATAACCAAACAGTTGTGCGAGATGAAGGGCGGAGGAATCACGGTTGAGAGCGCGCCTGGGGAGGGCAGTACTTTCCAGTTCACGGTTCGGGTCAAGATCCGTCCCCTTCCCTTGCAGCCTAAAGTTGCAAGCCGTGTTGTTCTCGAGGGTATACATGTTCTCATCGTCGATGACAATGCGACTAACCGTAACATCCTGCAACATCAAGTCCTCTCCTACGGAATGCGCTGCGGGTGTGCTGAAAACGGTCAAAATGCTCTTGAACTCCTCAGCAGGGCAAATGCAATGGGAGACCCCTATGAGTTGGCAATACTGGATATGATGATGCCCGGGATGAACGGCCTCGAATTGGCCCGGGCCATCAAGGCGGATCCAGCCATTGATTCCATCCAACTCATTGTGCTCACCTCCGTCAGTCAGGATTACGACTCCGAAGCGATGCACCGCCACGGCATTTCGGCTTATTTGACCAAACCGATACGGCAGTCCCGGCTTTATGATTGCATCGCCTCTGCATTAGGAGCTCAATCCGGGAAAAAACCGCAACTGATGTCCGAGTCCAGTAACGGTGACAAAGCCAACTCATTCCCTGGAGCACGGGTACTCCTTGCCGAGGACCAGCCTGTAAACCAGGAAGTAGCGCGATATATGGTGGAAAGCTTTGGCTGCCGTGCCGAAGTGGCGTCCAATGGGCAAGAAGCTCTCGATGCTCTCTCAAAGACTACATATGACCTTGTGCTCATGGACTGCCAGATGCCGGAACTGGATGGCTACGCAGCCACACGGATTTTCAGGGAAAGAGAGACGCAAAAAGCAAAGAATCAATCCGGCCGGGCACAAGCAATTCGCCGCACGCCCATCATTGCAATGACTGCCCATGCAATGCAGGGAGACCGTGAGCAATGTCTTGCCACCGGGATGGACGATTACCTCAGCAAACCCTTCAATCGGGACCGGTTGTTCACCGTATTGAAACGGTGGCTGCCGTCGAAATCAACGACCGAAGGGTGATAGGTGATAGGTGATAGGTGATGGGTGATAGGTGATGGGTGATGGGTGATGGGTGATGGGTGATGGGTGATGGGTGAAGGGTGATGGGTGATGGGTGATGGGTGATGGGTGATGGGTGAAGCTGAGAGCGTGGAATCTATTCTTTCACCCTTTTCACCCTTCCCGCTTCACCCTTCCATCACTCCACCGTCACACTCTTGGCCAGGTTTCTTGGCTGATCCACATCGGTTCCGCGAAGCACCGCCACATGGTAGGCCAGCAGTTGCAGCGGGAGGCTGAACAGTACCGGCGAGAGCCACTCGGATGAAGGATGGATGACGAACTGGTTTTGAGCCGGCCCGATGATTTCGCTCGGTTCGCCTTCGATCAGGGCGAGGATAATGCCGTCTCTGGCCTTGACCTCCTGGATGTTGGAGATCATTTTCTCGAAAAGCGGCCCCTGCCTCAGCAGGACCATGACCGGCATTTCGACGTCTATAAGCGCTATGGGGCCGTGTTTCATCTCGCCCGCCGCATAGCCTTCAGCGTGGATATAAGAGATTTCCTTAAGCTTGAGCGCGCCTTCCAGGGCGATTGGGTAGAGCGCGCCGCGGGCAAGATAGAGAAAGTCTTTGAAGTCTTTATATTTTCTGGCCCAGGCGCTGATCATGCTCGTATCGGAAAGAATTTTTTCCATTTTGCCCGGAAGTTCGACAAGGTCCTGAATATATTGCTCGATCGATCCCCTGGGCCGTCTGCCGGTTTCGGCGGCCCAGTAAACCGCGAAAAGATACAGGGCGACCAGTTGAGTGGTGAATGCCTTGGTTGAAGCCACTCCGATCTCGGGTCCGGCATGCGTATGTATCACCCCCTGGGCCATCCGGGCTATGCTGCTTCCGACCACGTTCACGATTGCCCGGCAATGAGCGCCCTTGTCCAGCCCTTCCTTCAGGGCCGCCCTGGTATCGGCGGTTTCCCCGGACTGGCTTATAACCAGCAGAAGGACTTTGTCGTCGAGAACGGGGTCCCTGGAGCGGAATTCGGATGCAAGGTCCACCTCGACCGGGATTCGGCACATGCCTTCAATCATGTACTTGGCCACCAGTGCGGCATGGTAGGAGGTACCGCACGCAACGAGGAAGACTCGTTGGATTTTGTTCAGCAGCGTCTTATCCAGGTTGAGATCGGGAAAATCGATCTCCTTGCGCTCAAGGTCGACCACGCTGCGGAAAGTATCGATGACGGCCCGAGGCTGCTCATAGATTTCCTTCAGCATGAAATGCTTGTAGCCGGCCTTTTCGGCCATTAGCGGGTTCCAGTCCACATAGTGAGGATTTGGGTTGCGTCGGGTCCCATCGACAAGCGACTCGATTTGGTAGTTTTGCCGGGAAATGAAGACGACCTCCTCGTCATTCAAGTAAACCACTTGGCGTGTATAGGGCAGTACGGCCGGAACATCGGACGCCAGAAAGAAGGCATTTTCCGTGATCCCCAGAATGAGCGGGCTTTCCTTTCTGGCGGCAACGAGGCTGTCGGGTTCCAGTTCGTTTACGATTACCAGGGCGTAAGAGCCTTTCAGTTTCTTGAGGGTATTTAGCACCGCCTGCCGATATTCCTTTACTCTCTGCCACTCACTGTGAAGGAGCGCCACTATTACTTCGGTATCCGTCTGGGACGCAAAGCGATGCCCTTGCTTTTCGAGTTCGTCCTTGAGAACGGCGTAATTTTCGATTATCCCGTTGTGAACCAGGGCAAAAGGGCCGGAGCGATGAGGGTGGGCGTTTTGCTCCGAGGGCCTTCCATGCGTTGCCCACCGGGTATGCGCCACGCCGACCGTACCGCTTACCGGGTGATCGTTGAGCTTGCTCACCAGTCCGCTGAGTTTGCCTTCGCACCGGACGATCTGAAGCCGGCCGTCTGGTCCGAGCATTGCGATTCCTGCGCTGTCGTAGCCTCTGTATTCCAGCCTGGAAAGCCCGTTTAACAGGATGTCCCGGCCTTCGTCCGGGCCGATGTATCCCACTATTCCGCACATGGTTTTATTCCTGCTTCGTTGGGTTAGAGAAAATTTGTCCAGTTTAGAAGGCGGTCTTTGAACGAATTGCGTTCAATCTTAATCGTATTGCCCCTCCGGCAGCAAGGCGAAAATTTGAAATGGCCCAATACCCGGATCTCACGCCGAAAATAGGAAAAAGCAAATCCAGGGGCGGCTTTGCTTGGCATGATTCTGATACGCTCTTTGGAAACGGCGGCTTCCGGCTTATTTTGCGGGAACGTGTTCACCAAATGTGTTAGGATTAAAAAAAAGGAGAAAAACCCCGAATGTCTTTTGTCCATCTGCACGTCCATACCCAATACAGCCTTCTTGACGGCGCCATCCGGCTAAAGGACCTCTTTGAAACCGCCGGCGCCTACAGGATGCCCGCAGCGGCCATCACCGATCATGGCAACATGTTCGGCGCTCTGGAATTCTACGAACAGGCAAAAAAGTACGGGATCAGGCCAATAATCGGGTGTGAGGGCTATATTGCGCCCAAGGGCCGTCATGATCGGGGATCCAAAGCCGAAGGGGAGGCAAACGGGGATGAGGACCGAAGTTTTCACCTGACGCTTCTGGCGCGCAACCGGACCGGTTATCAGAACCTGTTGAAGCTGGTCTCACTGGGTTACACGGAAGGGTTCTATTACAAGCCGCGCATGGACAAGGAAATCCTCAGGCGGTACAGCGAGGGGCTCATAGCCCTTTCGGGCTGCCTCAAGGGAGAAATTTCCTCGCATTTGATCAGAAATCAGCATGAGGGTGCGAAAAGGACGGCTCAGGAGTATGCGCACATATTCGAGCCGGGTAATTTTTACCTGGAAATCCAGGCAAACGGCATTCCCGAACAGGCTGTTGCAAATGAGGGGCTGGTGCGCCTGGCCCGGGAGCTCTCGCTTCCGCTGGTGGCCACAAACGACTGCCACTATCTGCGCAAAAGCGACGCCCGCGCTCACGAGGTCCTGCTGTGCATTCAGACGGGCAAAACGATTCTGGACGAAAAAAGACTGAAGTTTCACACCGATCAGCTCTACTTCAAATCCCCCGAAGAGATGGCAAAAGAGTTCGCCTATGTTCCCGAGGCGCTCAAAAATACCCTTGAGATCGCCGAGAAATGCGATCTGGAACTGGAGTCGGGCAATTATCACTTCCCGGTATTTCCGCTCGAGCAAGGCGAGGACCTGGACGAACGGTTCGAGCGCGAGGTAAGGCAAGGCTTCGAGCAGAGGATCGAAGCTATACGCCGCAAGCGCACGCCCTTTGGCGAGGAGCAGCTCCGGGAATATCGCCAAAGGCTGGACTACGAACTCGGCGTTATAAAGCAGATGGGATTTGCCACCTACTTTTTAATCGTGGCGGACTTCATAAACTATGCGAAAAGGAGCGGCATTCCGGTCGGTCCGGGCCGGGGGTCCGCAGCGGGCAGCCTTATAGCATACGTTATGCGCATAACCGACTTGGACCCGATCGAGCATGGACTCATATTCGAGCGTTTCCTCAACCTCGAGCGCATCAGCATGCCGGACATCGACGTTGACTTTTGCGTCAACGGCCGCGACAGGGTCCTGGAATACGTTACCAACAAATACGGCAAGGACCGGGTCGCACAGATCGCCACATTCGGCACGATGCAGGCGCGCGCGGTGATCCGCGACGTCGGCCGGGCGCTCGCCATGCCTTACAACGATGTGGACCGTATCGCCAAGCTCATCCCGCCCACCCTTGGAATCGACCTGAACAGGGCCATGACCGTCGAGCCCCGCCTAACCGAGATGCAGTTGGAAAATCCGCAGGTAAAGGAGCTGTTCGAAGTCGCCCTGGCCCTTGAAGGACTCACCCGCCATGCATCCACTCACGCCGCCGGAGTGGTGATATCCGACAGGCCCGTTGTCGAATACATGCCCCTGTGCGTTGGCCAGGAAGGTGAAATCGTTACGCAGTATCCCATGAAATACGTCGAGAAGGCAGGACTCATCAAGTTCGACTTCCTGGGCCTGAGAAACCTCACTGTTATCAGCGACGCGGTCAACCTCATAGCGGAAAATCATGGAACACAAATAAATATCGAAGACCTCCCGCTCGACGATCCGCACACCTACGCCCTACTGGCCCGCGCCGACACCACCGGGGTGTTCCAGCTCGAAAGTTCCGGAATGCGGGACATAATGGCAAGGTTGCGTCCGGAAAATTTCGCCGACATAGTGGCCCTGGTCGCACTCTACCGCCCGGGCCCACTGGAAAGCGGCATGGTGGAGCACTACATCCAGGGCAAACACGGGGGGCAGGTTGTCTACGATCTCGACATTCTCAAGCCGATACTGGAATCGACCTACGGCGTGATCCTCTACCAGGAGCAGGTGATGAAAATTGCCAGCGCCCTGGCCAACTACTCTATGGGGGAAGCCGATATTCTGCGCAGGGCCATGGGCAAAAAGATCGGCGCGCTGATGAACGCCCAGAGAGACCGGTTCGTAAAGGGCGCCCTGGAAAACGGTATCGATTCTGTAAAAGCCAACCGCACCTTCGACCTCATGGCCAAATTCGCCGAGTATGGCTTCAACAAGTCTCACAGCGCAGCCTACGCCCTGATCGCATACCAGACCGCCTGGCTCAAGTCTCATTATCCGGTCGAGTTCATGGCGGCTCTCATGAACAGCTTCCTTGGCAGCTCCGATCAGATAGTAAGGCTGATAAACCAGTGCGCCCAGATGGATATCCGCATTCTGCCGCCCGATGTAAACCAAAGCGGCAGGGCCTTCCAGGTCGTGGAGCGCATGATACGGTTCGGGCTCGGGGCGGTGAAAAACGTCGGTGAGGCGGCCGTAGAGATCATTTTGCAGGGCCGCCGGGAGCAGGGGCCGTATACGACGATCCACGAGTTCTGCGAGCGGATCGATTCGCAGAAAGTCAACCGGCGTGTGGTCGAACAGCTCATTCGATGCGGCGCTTTTGACTCCTTGCATCAAAACCGCGCCCAACTCATGGCGGGCCTGGACGAGGTGATCGAGCGGGGTGCTGCCGCCCAAAGAGACCGCCAGGCCGGGCAGATGAACTTATTTGAAATGTTGCGTTCACAAAAAAAGATGAAGGCCCCCCCACTTCCCGATGTTCCGGACTGGGACAGCCGAATTCGGCTCCAGTTCGAAAAAGAGTCCCTGGGGTTCTTTATCTCCGGCCATCCTCTTGATTTTTACTCGGAACAGATCCGCTCGGTGTGCACCGTCGACACTCAATCGGTAAAAGACAAACGGGAAGGCGCCGAAGTGGTGCTCTGCGGGCTGTTCTCAATCATAAAGGAAATCACCACAAAGCGCGGGGACCGCATGGCGTTCCTTAACCTCGAAGACAGGCAGGGCACAATCGAGGTAGTGGCCTTCGCCGAACCTTTCACTCAGGCTCGAGGGCTGATTGCAGGCGATGAACCGCTTGCACTGTGGGCCAGGGTCCAGCATGACGAAAAATCAACAAAGCTGATCGCAAACCGCATCCTGAGTATGCAGGAGGCCGGACTGCAGGCCGTGGACTCGGTCCATATAACGCTCGATGCGGCCGGGATGGACAGCGACTCTTTCGGCCGGCTAAGACACCTGCTCATGACCCACCCCGGAGAGTGCCGGGCCGTCTTGCACCTGGCAGTCAAGGACAAGGGGGAAGCCGTCCTCGATTTGAGCAAACTGCCGGTAAACCCGACCCACTTGTTTTTTGAGGACATGCGGCTCTATTTCGGCCCGGATTGTGCTGAGCCGGTTTATAAAAACGAGTGAGAGGTTCGCATGGCTGACATAGGTCATTACAAGTTCGGCGAAATAGAG
>JBELAB010000135.1:0-8372 GCA_049509275.1 Syntrophobacteraceae bacterium
ATGGCGTACCGTAGCCACCGTGAGCGCGATGAGCGCCTTTTCGCGTTCCGTTAGCCTGCCGGCCCCGGTTGCTTTCCCGTAGTAATCGAAGAAGCTTGCCGCCAGCTCCGGCGAGTGTTCACCTATGTTTGGGAAATCCGCCAAGTCCTCAGGTTTATAGTAGGGCTCCGACATGATATTTCTCCTATGTTCAGGTTGGTGTAGCAGCGTAACATACTGAAACTGAAGGGGTAAGTTTTTTTATGAAAGAATCGCTCACAAGCGGTATGCCAGGCAGGCCGACAATGTAAAAAGGAGAACTTCAGTAATTTCGTTGACCGCGCCCAGTACATCTCCAGTGACGCCGCCGAGAAGCCGGTGCGCCAGCGCCCGGACCAGGAGCGAGATCAGTATGGCTGCTCCTATGAAAGCCGGAGCAAACTTTGGAAGAAGGAGCAGGGTGAAAAGGACAGCAAATGAGGCGGCGGCGAGGAGTGTGCCGCGAGTAACATATTCGATGCTTGATTTGGCAAGACCTGTGGTTCGAGCGCACGGGCTTTTATAAGCGCAAACTACGATTGCGAAACGGCTCACGGCCGGAACAATCGCCAAAGCAATCCAACTCTTTGCCATAATAAGACTGTAAATGGCGCTTGTTTTCAGCAGGATGGCCAGGACCACGGCGAGGGCGCCGAATGCGCCGGTTGCGCAGTCTTTCATAATTTCAAGCCGTCTTTCGGGAGTGTAGCCTCCACCGATCCCATCGGCCAAATCCGCCAGTCCGTCCAGATGAAACCCACGCGTAAAGAAGGTCATAGCGGCGCAGGCCCAGGCAGCAAGGAGAAGCGGGGGCATAACGGCCTGGAGCAGCAGGACCATTGAACAGGTAATCAGGCCAACCAGCAGACCCACAACAGGAAAACATGCATGACATCTTCCCAAATCACCGGGAGACATCTCCCCGGAAACAGGCAGCCGAAAGATAGTCAAAAAGGATAGAGCAATGGAGAATCGCCGCCACATATCTGTAGTAATTAGTTTCCAGTTTTGAGTTTTTAGTTTTTTGTTCTGCTCACTGTTCATCCTGGCTTCACTGCTCACTGTCTTGAAACTCCGGCATCCTCAAAAGTGAGCACTTCCTTAAAAACCCGCACTGCACCGTCGATTACGCCCATTGCCAGGGCCGCACCGGTGCCTTCCCCAAGACGCATCCGCAGGTCGAGTATGGGCTCGAGTCCAAGGTGCTCGAGCATTCTGCGGTGTCCGGCTTCTTGCGAGCAATGCCCGGCAAAGAGGCAATCCACGGCAGCGGGGCACAGGGAGTGGGCCACCAGTGCCCCGCAATTTCGAACCCCCCCACTTTAGCCAGGGCATCCAGACCGTCTCCGGGATTCGGGCGGTTTATGTCGATAGCCTGCCGTACGATCTCGCGCTTTTTTTCCAGGGAACCCTCATCGATTCCTGTCCCACGGCCCACCATCTGATTCACGGCGGCCCCAGTCAGGGCCACGCCAAGGGCGGATGAGGGCGTTGTGTTACCGATTCCCATATCCCCGGTTCCAAGGAGCCGGGCACCGGCGGAAAATAGTTCCGAGGCCAGTTTGAAACCGTGCAGGACCGACTGCTCGGCCTGACGGCGACTCATGGCAGGTCCTTTGGCTATGTTGGCCGTGCCCCGGTCCACCTTGCATACATGCAACTTATTGCGGCCTTCAGAATGACCCGGGTCAATGTCGGGGATGATTCCCATATCCACCACCAGCACGTCTGCTCCAACCTGGCGCGCCAAAACATTGATCCCGGCGCCGCCCCTCAGGAAATTCTTCACCATTTCGCCGGTCACTTCCTGTGGAAACGCACTCACCCCCTCGGATACGACCCCATGATCTCCAGCCATAACCAGGAAGACCTTTGTGGCAACGTCGGGTTCGAGGGTCCCCAAAATGCCGCAAATGCGTTCCGCAATATCGTGCAGCCGCCCCAGGGCGCGAAGGGGAATTGCAAGATGCGACGTATGCTCACGTGCCCTTTCCACCCATTCTTTCCGGATTGGTTGAATCCCTTTGACGATTTCCCCAAGATTCATTGCAGCCCTTCCTTTTTTACTATTTCCTGGATTCTGTTGAGCGAAACAGCAAGGTCATCGAGCGAAAAGACTTCAATGCAAAGACACCCGTCATATTGTTCAAGGGCCTTGCAGATACCCCCCCATTGCGCCGGCGGAATGTGATCGAGGCCGGTGTGGTCTTTTCCGTTATCGACTCCATGCAGATGCACCACTGAGCTCATTTTAAGAAACGACGCCATCTGCTCTGTCACATCATGCCCGTATCGGAGCAGGTGGCCAATATCGAGGCAAAAGGACATATCAAAGGCCCGGGCAAAGGGAGAAATGCGCTGCAGAGTATATTCGAGGTTTTCCACAGCCACCCGCCGGAGTTCGATCCCCTTCATTTGCATGGTCCGGAGCGACTCGCCCACGCGGTTGTTCCATGCCGATCGGTCCGGTTCCACCGTTTCATCAGCCTTTCTGCTGTCCAGGTGCAAAATGTAGCAAGTGGGGTCAAGGGGAAGAGTTCTCTCGTAAAAGGAGTAAGCCGTTTCGCAAAATTTCTTGCGCAAAGCCGGGTCCGGGTCACCAAAAAACAGGTCTGAAGGCAGATGCACGTTATAGGTCAGGTCCAAATCCGAAGCAATACAAGCCATCTCGCGGATCTCCCCCTGTGTGGGCAGATTGTTTTCCTGCCGGCTTTGGAAAAGCACGAGTTCCACCTCATCAAAGTATCGGCCCAGGCATCGAATGTTAGGAAGAATCTCTGCGGGAAAGATATAGGAGGTCGTCGCAAGACGGAAAGGAAAATTTCGTTTGAGCGCCGGGAAAAAAATCTCTTCGATTTTTGAACTGAATAAGCCCTCAGCAGGGCCGATGTTCGCCTTCATAGTTGCCGTACACCTCTTTTGGGGATTCCACCTGCTTTTTATGGACGTGTTGCGCGTGTTGGACGCAAATTCCCATAACCGTTTTGCGAAGTTCATCCCTCAGCCCGGAAAACAGCACCTGAGTCCAATTTGCATCCGGAGGACAATTGAGCTTTTCCGCAAAACCCAGCAGCCTTTCGAAGATCTCCACCAGTTGATCGTTTGCCGCCCGATAGGGCTCGTTTTGTACAGACTCTTCCACCCAGTAAACAGGTGAAGAAGGTTTTCCCATTTCCTTCAGGAGGAAATGGCAGATCCTCTTCATAAGCCCGGCCAGCCATCCCACCCTGAAATCCCGGTATAGCAGCAGCCCCTCGAACCCGAACAAGCCCCTCGGGAGGAGCATTTTCCGTTGAAGAGCGGTTTGGTAGCCGGGGGTCCCCCTAAACGCCACATGATCGTGATAGAGAAGGTTGGCGGTCCTGCCCAAACGGTCGACAAGCCTATTGCGCCGAAGAAACTTCAGGTTCCGGGCAATATCATCGAGTGTGCTGGCTGCATCGAACATGATAAAGCCGATTTCCGGCTCCAGACCGGTCTCACGTACAGTCGCGATGGCCTGTTCGTTGCCGGCGATGCTCGAGTGCTTGCCAAGCCGCTTCAAAACATCCGGCCTGCCGCTTTCAATGCCCAGGAGCAGTCTGGTAAGCCCGGCTCCCACCAGTTCCCGCATAAGGCCGTATGTAACGTCGTTGGCCCTTGTCTCCATGCCGAATGTGATTCCCAGGCCCGCCAACTGAGACGCGAGCTCAGCTGCGGTTTGCTTTCCTGCCTTGCCGGGGCCGACGAAATTGGGATCTACGAAGTAAAAGTCTTTTTTCCCCAGGCAAACGAGTTCAGAAATCTCAGCGGCAACGTTTTGGGGAGAGCGCCCCCGCCACATGGTCTTCCCCTTGTCCAGAACGGGGACCAGACAAAAGGAGCAGTGATTGTAGCATCCCCGGCTCGCGAGGATACTTACGGTTTGCTCCGAGTCCAGGGAGGGTCTCAGGGGAAACGCAAGCCTGTCCGGCGATTCGATTGGAACCCGCATTCGGGGAAACGATGCTTTCCCATGGGACCTTAGAGCAACGCCTTCTACCTGTGCCTCGACTCCGGCTTCAATGCATCGTGCCAGGTCCACCATGGTTTCTTCCGGTTCCCCAACGATCACGTAATCAACCGCAGCAGAGTAATCCAGGATTTCTTTCCATACAAGACCGGGGAAAAAACCATAGAGACAAATCGGCGCATCAAACCCGTGGCTACGCAGATCGGAAAGCATCTGAAAAAGGGACTCGGTTCCCTCCCAGCAATAGACCGCGTGAACGGCCAGAACATCCGGGGAGGGATTATCCACCAGGCACTGCACGGTTTGCGCAGACGTCCAGCGCGCTGCATCGACAATGTCCACCTCGAAGCCCGCCCGGACCAGGCCGGCCCCGGCATAGCCCGTCATGAGACACGACCACAGGGGCGTATTGGCAATGTCGTTGAAGTGGGCTTCCGAGGCTTCTCTTGGATGTTCAAGCAACAGGATGCGCATCAGTAGTTTTCAGTTTTGAGTTTTTAGTTTAGTTATCAGTTATTCTTTCTGTTCACTCTTCACCGTTCACTGCTTTAAGATAACTAAGGGCGCCCCGGCTCATACAAAATGCCTCCAGTTCATGGCGCAGATTGTCCCAGGGCGGCGGGTTAAAATAAATCGGGTAAAGGAGGTCCAGTCCGGGATCGATGAGGCGGTCCCGTAGAATTTTTTCCGTAAGAGGTGTCCCCGGATACAATCTGAGATTATTGATGACTACGGCCCCCAGATTTCCTTTTGAGGCGTGAAGCGAAAACAGCTTGTCGAGCAATCTGTATGCCTGGTCGACCGATCCATGGGTCTCTCCGGGCAGATTCACGAGGAAATGATATACGCTGAGAATCCCGCTTCGGGCAGCCAGCTTTCCGGCATGCAGCACCTGCTCCAGGGTCAGGTTTTTCCCAAGAAGTTTCAGCGCGTGCTCTGAAGCACCGTCGGCGGAAAAGTACAGAGCAAGAAGACCCGCCTTACTGTAGAGGTCCAGTTCTTTTTCCGAAAGAGCGTCTTCACGGAAAAACCCCGTCCAGCCAACCTCTAACCCGCGCCTCAAGATTTCCTTGCAGATGGCCCTGAGATGGTCCTGCGGCTGGTTGACAACAGCATCGGTAAAATGGACGCTGCGAATGCCAAAATCGCGCTGAAGCGTTTCGAGTTCATCCACTATGCGCTCGGGAGACCGAAGACGCAGGCGGCGGCCCTGTAGCACCGGATAGAGGCAGTAGCGGCAGTTGTTCGGACATCCGCGTTTGGTTTCAACCCCCATAAAAGCTACATATCGATTACGATTTTGATAATAAGCGGGCGCAAATGCGCGCCAGTCGGGCAGAGGCAGGGAGTCGAGGTCCCGGCAATAGACAATTTGCGCGTTGTTTGGAGTGCAAACCCCACCACGCCGCCGCAGTCCAACCTCTACGCTTCGCGAGGCGGGTCCAGCTTCTCGAGCCCCATCTGTTCTCCACAGAACACCGGGGACCGCACCGGGTGTTTGAAGGTTTTGAAGGAGCAGGGGAAATGCGGCCTCGGCTTCGCCCGACACAGCGACGTCAACTTCGGGAACCTCCTCCATGATGCGCCGGGCGAAGAGCGTAAAAGCAGATCCACCGAGCACGACGGTAGCTTCGGGAGCGTGTTGCCTGATGAGAATGCCAAGGGTCTTGAGATGGGGAACGAAAGAGATAAGGTGTCCTGCCAGCGGGTCGAGGTTCCGAAAGGAAATACCGACCACATCAGGTCTGAACGCATCCAGTGTACGCACCAGGCCGGGCCACGGAAAAGGATCGAGGTTAAGGTCCAGGCCCTGGACCTCGTGCTCACGGCCGATCGCCGCCGCCAATCCGGCGAGACCGAGGGGAAAAACCACCTCAGCGCAATCATGCGTCGAGACTGCCTGGACCAGCAGGACTCGCATGGCTTCCTTTCTTATCAAAAAGCACCAGTCCCACATACTTTACGTAGCCTTGCGGATGTGAAACCGGGCTGAGGGAAAGACCTGCATTGCGGGCAGTCCGGTAGACGTCCACGCCGCAAGCCTCGAGGGATGGGCGCGCCTTTTCCGGAAGACGGCAGTGACCATCTTCCGGGCACGTTGGACAAACCGGACACGGGCCCGCCCCGAAAGCCAGCGCCTCGGCATAGCCCGCCAGGAAAACGGCCCGTTCAAGGGCCAGGAGCTGTTCATGGAACAAATGGGACGGCGGAGTACCCTGAACCAGCAGAGCATGCCGATATCCGGAGATTAAGGCGCCCATTTCCATCTCATTGGGAGAGGCGGGCGGACAGCAAAGCGAGCGGCCATAGCGCGGACAGCCGAACCGGCATTTTAGACGCACCCAGTGCTCGATGGCAATCTCGCCCGCCTCTATGATGCGGGCAAAAGAAAATCCTGACCGCTTTGCCTGAGCAGCCAGCATCTCGGGACGAGAAACATGCCGATTTTCGTTCAGGTGCTCATGCCTGGCCAAAAACAGTGACGTATCGCTTTGAAGGTGAAAAAACCCGACGTTTTTCAGCCCTGCCCCATTGAGCAAGGCGAGCATTTCTTCCAGCCTGTAAACGCGACCGTTATAGGTGTTTATAAGCATGTGGAGGTCATAGAGCGCTCCCTTTACCGGGTCGACATCGTGCAGATCGCTAAGGTAGTCATGCACGAGGATAGTCCCTCCGGGAGCCAAACAGGCTGCAAAATTTTTGAGAATCTCTGCGGCCTCCAGGGGGCCATAGGCATGGATGATGTTGGAAAGCAGAATCAGATCGAAGCGGTTTCCCCCGATACAGGGCGCCAGAACAGTGCCGGCAACGGTTTGAATCCCTTCCCATGCTTTGGGGTCCGGGTAGAGTTTACGCGCGGCCCAAATGGTATCGGGAAGCTCGAAGAGCACCGTGCGAAGGTCCGGCCATTGTCTTCGCAAAGCACGACACCAGGCGCCGGCCCCGCCGCCCACATCGAGGAGTTGGCGCGGCGCCGCCCCAAACATGTCTTTGAGATATTCAAGGGACTCGGCAGACTTGAGCCGAGCCTGAAGGTCCAATGCTCTTACGTAGGCCAGGGTCCGCTCGCCGTACTGCTCCGAAGATTCATCCACTGAGCGCTCATTGGCGCGGACCCCGCCGCGTATTCTCGGTCCGAGCCTTTGCCAGTGAGAGCTCAGGTAACGCCGGTAGAGGAGGAAATCGCCCAAATAGGCGCTATTTGCAGGCGTCAGGCAGCGGGCAGCAAGAGGACCGTTGGAAAACACTGCTTCATGCTCGACGATGAGGCCCAAAGCAACGAGGGAACGCAGAAACCGTGACAGCCCGCCGGCATCGTATCCGGTTTGCTCCGCAAGTTGATCGACCGTGGCGGGACAATCCGCCAGGAGTCCAAAAATGCTCAATTCCAGGGCCGTGAAAAGAACCTCGGAGTACCAGTATGCCGTTGCCAGATCTTCCAGTCGCTGGAAGTCTTCGGAAGCAACATCAGTGTTTTGGTGTGGCAGCTTCATATTCGAATGAGAACCTGCTACATTTTCTTTGTTCCCTTGAGGAGATGGCCGAAAAGGTCATAGGAGCCTTTGTTGGCGCAGAAATCCCCACACATGGTGCATACCTTCCGGTCATGGGGTGAACGACTATCGCGAATGGCTTTGGCCTTCTGGGGAAAAAAGCCATGCGTGAACTGCCCGTCCCAATCGAGGTCCCTGCGCGCCTTGCTCATGGCCATGTCCCTGGCCTTCATCCGGTCGGGATACTTGGCGGTATCTCCGATATATGCCCCGAGGCGGGCCACCCGGACACCTTCTATGACATCTTCTTCATTTGGCAGGGCAAGGTGTTCGGCCGGAGTGATATAGCAGATCAGGTCCGCTCCATAGCGCGCGCTGTGCGCCGCTCCAATGGCCGCCGCCACATGGTCGTAGCCGGCCATCACGTCCGTTGGAATCGGCCCGAGCATGTAGTAAGGGGCGTTGTTGCTCATCCTTTTTTGCAGAATGATATTTGCTTCGATTTCGTCAATCGGTACGTGTCCCGGACCTTCCACCATCATTTGACAGCCCATCTTGCGGCCGATCTCAGCCAGTTCGCAGTTGATGAGAAGTTCCTGGACCATGGCGCGGTCGAAAGAATCCCAAATCGCTCCCGATCTCAATCCGTTGCCAAGGGAGAGGACTACGTCATATTTTTTTAGAATCTCCACCACACGGTCGAACTTGGCGTAGAGAGGGTTTTCCCGTTTGTTGTTCCGCATCCAGGCCACCATGGAGGTGCCGCCTTTGCTCACCAGTCCTCCATAGCGGTATCCCTGCCGTTCGAGTCGTTCGATTGTGTAAAGATTGATCCCGCAGTGGATTGCCATAAAGGAGATCCCGTCTGC
>JBELAB010000136.1:0-13796 GCA_049509275.1 Syntrophobacteraceae bacterium
AACAAACGTTTGTTAACCTAAATGTCCAAATTCGCCATGTCAAGAAAAAAGTGAAAAATTCCTGAAAATCGTTAATGTGGAGTTGCAGGCAGGCTCCGTCGGGCTTATCCCGGTTCCCCCTCGTTGATTCCGGACATGAAAGTTTTCCCTCATTTTGGTCCGAAACGGCATGGCAGAAGAACCTGCTAAGCGTTACGGCGTTAACCGCTCCGGCTTCCGCCGGAAAGGTTTGGACACGGTCGGACCGTTCTGCCGTTCGACCAAAAAGGAGGGTGAAAACCGGGGGACCAAACTCACGCCTTTTGCAAAGGTCCCCCCGGCCATCAGGGCCGCACTGCCCGCTGTGCAGCCGGCATCCGGAGCGCTTACGGCGGATGACGATACGCGGTCAATCACCGGGGTCTGTTTATAGCCTGTACGCAACGCGACAGAATTGAGAGCACCTCGAAGGGCTGCTCGATATAGGTGAAAGAAGGGACCCCGCGGGGTTCGATATACGCCTTGCACTTATCCTCGAAGTGTTTGTCTCCGCTAAAGGTTACAAAGACCGGTTTTTCAGGATACCTCCTCGCCAGATCGACCAGAAAGTCGAACGGCGGTATGCCGGTGTCCTCGGTAAGCATGAGCACTGCAACGACCGCATCGATGTTGGGGTCCTTGAGGACCGCTTCCATGCCCTCCCTGTAACCGAATTCGACCCCGCTTACGGAAGCGGCCGCCCAGATATCGACGGGATTTCTCATCCGAATAAATGGAGGGCTGATTTCTTGAAGCCTCCCCCGGGTCTGCGGTGTAAGGTCGGGCACTTCAAGCCCCAGGCGGATGCAAAGGTCCGCCAGAGTAACCAGCATAGCGCCGGACGGGGCGAGGAAACTCAGCCTTTTGCCCTTCGGCAGAGGCGCCATCGAAAGGGCCTTTCCAGCAAGGATCAGGTGGGTATAATTCCATATTCGGACAATGCCTGCCTGACGAATCAGGCCGTCAATCAGACGGTCCTCAGCGGCCATAGCCGCCGTATGTGCAACGGCGGCATGCTTTCCCGCCTCGGTGGCGCCGCTCTTCAGGATTATAACGGGCTTGAGCCTGGTAACTTCTCCGGCAATTTCCAGAAAGCGGCCCGGCCGCTTGATGCTTTCAAGGTACATGATAATCGCACTCGTGTGCGGGTCCTCGGCGAGATACTCCAACGCGTCGCTTTCGTCGATATCGATCTTGTTTCCCAGGCCAAAAACCCGGGAGACGCCAAAATGCTCGGCCGTCAGGATGTGCTTCATGGTATGGGTGGCAAAATTGCCTGTCTGGGCAACGTAGGATACTTTGCCGGGCCGGATCATGCCGAGCGGGAAAAAAGTGGAAGTAAACCTGTGAGGCGTCGAGGTATGACCCGATGTGTTGGGCCCCATGACACGTATCCCGGTCTCCTTGATGATATTGATGAGATCGTGCTGAATCCCGGCGCCGGATTCATCCACCTCGGCAAAACCTCCGGCGGAAAGCACAACATGGCCGATTCCCTTTGCGGCGCATTCTCGAAGGGCCCCAAGCGTATCTTTTGCGGGGAGAATGATGACGGCCAGATCGATTCCCTCGGGCAAACCGCTGATAGAAGTGTGAACTGGAAGGCCGAGAATTTCCCCACCCTTCGGATTGACCAGGAAGAGCTTGCCGGCATAGCCGTTGGCCAGAATATTTTTTACCACGTCGTTTCCCGGCTTGTGGGGAGTAGCGGAGGCCCCAATGATTGCGACGCCGGCGGGTTCGAAAAACGGACCGAGTTTTCCTTTCGTCGTACTGCTTATGACAGGCGGAGTCTCAGCCGCCTTGAGAACGACAAGAGCGTCCACCGCCACGGGTTTTCCGTTTGGGCGAATCTTCAAAGGGTTTATATCTATTTCGAGGACGTCACGGTATTTGACTCCAATCTCCCCCAAAGCCACAAGGGTTTGACACAACTGATCGATGTCGGCAGCCTCTTCTCCTCTGAAAGGTTCGACTATCTTCTTTCCGCGGATCTCCGCAACCATGTCTCGAGCATCAGAAAGTGTCAGAGGGGCGATGCGAAACACGATGTCTTCGAGGACCTCCGTCAATATGCCGCCGATCCCGAACATGACGCATGGTCCGCATTGAGTATCTCTAATCAGGCCGCAGACGATTTCCCGGCCGCCTTTAACCATTTCCTGAACCAACAGGGCTTCACACCCCGGAATTTTCAAAAGACGCTCACCCTCTTTTCTCACTTCTTCCACGGTCCGGAGGTTAAGGGCCACCCCTCCAAGTTCGGTCTTATGAGACAGACTCGCCCCTGATGCCTTCAGGACAACGGGAAATCCAACTGAAACTGCGGCAGACGAAGCAGCTTCTACGGCATCTCGGGCGATAACCTCATTGGTCACCGGGATGCCAAAGCTCGAGAGCAACTGTTTGGACTCGTGCTCACTGAGCGCCGATCGTCCTTCTGCCAGGGCTTTTTCAATCATATTCATAGATTCCTCCAGCCATGCGGCATCTTGTTTGTTGTTAACCCTGCCCCCGGGTTGAATTAATTTAGTTGACGCCTTCCGGAGAGATTACAGCACGAAGCCTTTAAAATACACATTAGATAACTTCCCGCAATGAGCGCCTGCACGATCTTGTCATCCGGGGGCATTGAACTTAGCTTGTGTCGCAGAATTTGCCCTCACCCTGCACTTAACGAAAAGCGGTATCAAACGTGCTTTTGGATTACCGTCAATCGACACCGGCGTTGATAACCAGGGCCGTTTACCTTACCAGGGAGAGTTCAAATGATAAATGATGGAAGCGCCATTAGTGCGGCGGGAGTTGGGGGCGAAAATCGTAACGAAACCGAATCTGCCGAAAATTCAGGGGTTACGCGCAGGCAATTCCTGGGAATTACCACCGGCGCCCTGATTAGCGCCCAATTGCACCCTGGTGTTGCTGAGCCTGCGGGGGAAGTCCCTTACCGCACACTCGGCCGCACAGGCGAAAAAGTTTCCCTGATAGGGCTGGGCGGTTTTCACCTTGGCAAGCCGGAACTCGAGGAGGCGGAGAGTATTAGCATAGTCCGCACCGCGATCGACAATGGGATCAATTTTCTGGATAATTGCTGGGACTACAACGGTGGTCAGAGCGAAATCCGCATGGGCAAGGCACTGCGCGACGGCTACCGTCAACGTGCATTCCTGATGACCAAGATCGACGGACGCGATAAGAAAACGGCTGCACGGCAGATAGAAGAATCGCTTCAGAGGCTTGAGACTTCTCACATCGATCTTTTGCAGTTTCACGAAATCATTCGTATGGAAGATCCGGCCCGAATTTTTGCAGCGGGCGGGGCAATAGAGGCGGCACTCGAGGCAAAGAAGGCGGGAAAGATTCGCTACATAGGGTTCACCGGGCACAAAGACCCGGACATCCATTTGAAGATGCTCGACACGGCCGAGAGCCATCAATTCCGATTCGACACGGTGCAGATGCCGCTGAACGTGATGGACGCTCATTATGAAAGCTTCGAAAAGAAAGTCTTGCCGCTGCTCGTGAAGGCCGATATAGGCGTATTGGGAATGAAGCCGTTGGGCGATCCCTACATTCTCGAAAGTAAGACGGTGACTCCGGCAGAATGTTTGCATTATGCTATGAACCTGCCGGCAAGCGTCGTGATCACCGGATGTGACTCCATGCGGATAATCGATCAGGCACTGAGCGCCGCAAGGAGTTTTCGGCCAATGAAGTCAAACGATATCGAAGATCTTCTCGCTAAAACCGCTCAGGCGGCGCGGCTCGGAAAATACGAGCTATACAAGACAACGCACAGGTTCGACGGCACTTGGAAAAATCCTGAATGGCTGGGATGAGAGTGCGTCAGGGAAAAAGAACCCCCCAAAACGTGCACAGCTGAAAAAAGGAGGAGTGAGGTTATGAAGGTCGGATTTGTAGGACTTGGGAACATGGGATTCGGTATGGCGGCGAACCTGATCAAGGCCGGCCATGAGGTCACGGTTTACAATAGAACGGCTTCCAAAATGAAAGCGCTCGTGGAGCAAGGTGCGCACCCGGCCGCCCGGGTGACAGACGCCTGCCGGGGCGAGGCCGTCATTACGATGCTGGCCGACGACGGCGCTGTTGAAAACATAGCGTTCGGTGATGAAGGCATAACGGGCGGCCTGGGCAAGGGTGCAATCCACATTTCCATGAGCACGATCAGCGTCGCATTATCCGAAAGGCTTGCTGCCGTGCACGCAAAAGCCGGCCAGCGTTTCGTCGCAGCACCCGTCTTCGGGCGGCCGGAAGCGGCTGCCGCCGCCAAGCTGTTCATAGTTGCCGCCGGCGCGCCGGGTGCGGTTGACGCCTGCCTGCCTCTCTTCGAGGCACTGGGGCAAAAGACTTTTAATTTTGGCAATAATCCCCAAGCCGCGAACCTGGTCAAGCTCAGCGGTAATTTCCTGATAGCCTCGACAATCGAGGCGCTGGGCGAGGCCCTGGCGCTCCTCGGCAAGGCCGGCGTCAATCGAGGCCAGTTTATCGATCTTCTGACCTCGACGCTTTTCTCCGCACCGATTTATAAGATCTATGGCCCCTTGATTGCCGAGCAACGGTTCGAGCCGGCCGGGTTCGCAGCACCATTGGGACATAAAGATATACGCCTGACCCTTGCCGCTGCGGAAACCCTTCGCGTGCCCATGCCGCTGGCAAGCCTTTTGCGCGATCGGTTCCTGACCCTGTTTGCTCACGGCGGCGAGAAACTTGACTGGTCGGCTATCTCACGGCTTGCAGCGGAGGACTCCGGCCAGTGACACGGGGCCGGGCCAGGCCGTCTCACCGCAGAGACGCAGAGGACGGGGCATTGTCCGGTCAAGGAGAGAAAAGCTTTGTAAGACAGGATTAAACTGTTTTTTATCAGCGTCCTCTGCGCCTCTGCGGTGTGTGGGCCTGTTGCGGGGTCTGATCGCCCAACCCTCCATCGGCTGAATCGGTATGAGGACGTTGGTAAACTCAAGGAGCGATAATATGACAACATGCGCCCGAGTAGCGATAGTTCAGGCAGGGTCAGTCCCGTTTGACGCCGAAGGAAGCACTGGTAAAGCTTGCAAGTTGATTTCCGAAGCGGCCGGTCAAGGCGCTGCGTTGGCCGTTTTCCCCGAAGCTTTCATCTCAGGCTATCCGAAAGGTCTGGATTTCGGCGCCCGTGTCGGCATGAGGCGTCCGGAAGGGCGAGAAGACTTCCGACGCTACTGGGCGAGCGCCATCGATGTGCCGGGCCCGATTACAGCGGCCCTGGCCGCAGCGGCAACTCAAAATAATATTTATGTGATGATCGGGGTGATCGAGCGTGAGGGAGGGACACTTTACTGTACGGCCCTGTTCTTTTCACCGGACGGCGGCTTGATGGGCAAACACCGAAAACTCATGCCCACAGCAATGGAAAGGCTGGTGTGGGGCTTCGGCGACGGATCGACGATGCCGGTATTCGACACACCCATAGGTAGGATAGGGGCGGTAATTTGCTGGGAAAACTATATGCCGCTGCTTCGATTTGCCATGTACTCGAAAGGGATACAGCTCTACTGCGCACCCACTGCCGATGACCGGGATTCGTGGTTACCATCGATGCAGCATATTGCTGTCGAGGGACGCTGTTTCGTTTTGTCGAGCTGTCAGTATGTGAAGCGCGGGGCATATCCTCAAGACTACGATGCAGTTCAGGGCAATGATCCCGAAATTGTCATGATGCGGGGGGGAAGTTGCATTATCAGCCCGTTTGGCCAGGTCCTCGCAGGCCCCAATTATGAGGAGGAATGCATTCTTACCGCTGATATAGACCTTGGGGAAATCGTGCGCGGCAAGTATGACCTGGATGTCGTAGGGCATTATGCCCGTCCCGACGTGTTCAGATTATATGTAAACGAAGCCCCGACCCCTCCGGTGGTAATGAAGAACAACAAATCTGAAGGGCCGTTCGCTCGTGTGGAAGGCATGGATTGAAAATCCTTTATCCGGGCTTTTTCACCGGGAAGAGAAGGGTTTTGTGGAATAGATCGAGGTGATATTGGGGCTGGAATGCTATGGAGCCTAAAGATCAGGGGTCATGGCAAGAGTTGACGAATAATCTCCCGATGCTCCATCCGGTTATGAAATCTTCCACCTTCTCCGCTCTGCTGTCTTTTCTACTGCTGTTTGGAATCAAGGGCAAAGTTCTATGCCTGGCCTCAGCCCTGATTTTTATTTCACCCGGCTTCAGATCGGCATGGGGCGCCGAAGTCTGCCATCACGATCTGAAAGTCGAAGTGCAGCCGGAAGCACACAGGCTGCTCGTTTCGGACGATATCCGCGTCGCAGGGCGGCAAGGCGGGGAGATCGGTTTTCTGTTCTCAGATAAGGCCAACATCAAATCTGTGCTGGTCAATGGAAAGCCCTCGCAGTATTCCTTCCGGTCAGGCAAGCTGACCCTTTCCGGCGTCTCCGCCGCCAAGATGTCCTTTGGCGTTTCGATTTCATTTGATGCTGTATTTAACGACCCGGTAGAAAGCGAACCCGCCTCTTTTGACAATCCCGGATTCGGGGTGGTGGGGTCGATCAGCGACAGGGGAACTTTTCTGCTTGCGGATTCGGGCTGGTATCCAAGCTTTGCGGGCTGCAGCACCGGTGGGACCGGCTGCCAAATTGCCCGCTTGCAAAATCGCCGCGGGCGAAAAGCACCGGTGGGACCGGTTGCCGGTTTGCCCAGCCCGCTCACCCTCCCCAGAATCGCCGCGGGCGAGATAGTGGAGGATTTTAACCTGGAGGTTACTGCTCCTCGGGGCATCTACGCGGTTACCGCAGGCGAGTTGATCGGACATGAAGACAGGGATGCAATCAGCATATCGAAATGGAAAACAGGCCCAATCGGGCAGGGCCTGTCGCTCTCGGCGGGCAGGTATATCGTTCGCAGCCTGCCGCCTCGGACGGGAATGGCGTCTATTGCGCGCGGCGATTCTGCAAGCGCGCAATTCGGCAGTGGCAGCTTGCCACCGCGCGGCGATTCTGCAAGCGCGCAATTCGGCAGTGGCGGCTCGCCACCGCGCGGCGATTCTGCAAGCGCGCAATTCGGCAGTGGCAGCTTGCCACCGCGCGGCGATTCTGCAAGCGCGCAATTCGGCAGTGGCGGCTTGCCACCGCGCGGCGAATTCGGCAGTGGCGGCTCGCCACCGCGCGGCGATTCTGCAAGCGTGCAATTCGGCAGTGGCGGCTCGCCACCGCGCGGCGATTCTGCAAGCGCGCAATTCGGCAGTGGCGGCTCGCCACCGCGCGGCGATTCTGCAAGCGCGCAACCCGGCAGCCGGTCCCACCGGCAGGTCCCTGTCTATACATACTTCACTTCGGAAAACGATGGGCTTTCGGAAACCTACCTTAATGCCGCCGCCTCACACATCGAATTCTATGAACGTTTGCACGGGCCGTACCCTTTCCCCAAGTTCGCAATAGTCGAGAATTTCTTCCCGACCGGATACGGGTTTCCTTCTTATACGCTTCTGGGGGCCTCGGTTCTCAGGCTTCCATTTATTCCGGAAACCAGCCTCAGGCACGAAATTGCTCATTCCTGGTGGGGCAACGGCGTACTGGTTGATTACGCCTCAGGGAACTGGTGCGAGGGTTTGACCACCTATGTCGCCGATTACCTCTCGCAGGAAATGTCATCCGCCGCAGACGCCAGGCTTTACCGGCAGCAAATTCTTCAAGAATATGCGACGTTTGCCGCATCGGGGGCGGATTTTCCGCTCCGGCTCTTCGAGGGCCGCTCAAGCCCTGCCACCAAGGCCGTCGGCTACGGGAAAGCAGCATTCGTTTTTCACATGATCCGGCAAAAGCTTGGAGACGACGCTTTCTGGAACAGCCTGCGGCAGATATACAAGGAACGGCTGTTTGTCAGGACTTCATGGGAGGATTTCCGGGATGTCTTCGTTAGGACCGGTGGCTGGGCCCCCGGAGAAGCCAAAGAGTTTTTCGATCAATGGGTCGGGCGAAGCGGCGCCCCTGTTCTGAAGCTTCAAGATGTGCAGTTTAAATTAAATGTTTCCGGCTGGCAGGCAACCGGATCTCTTGACCAGGACCCTCCATGGTATGATTTGGATATAACGGTCGCGCTGAAGATTTCCCCAACTCAAAGACTCGATAAAAGGATCGGAATCAAAGGCGGCTCGACTTCTTTTGCCATCGGGTCGCCGCCTACTGCGCGCGGCGATTCTGCAAGCGCGCAACTCGGCAGTGGCGGCACGCCACCGCGCGGTGATTCTGCAAGCGCGCAAACCGGCAGTGGCGGCTCGCCACCGCACGGCGATTCTGCAAGCGCGCAATCAGGCAGTGGCGGCTCGCCACTGCCCCGAAAGCTGATCGCAGACCCGGATGCAAACATCTTCCGGCTTCTTGACCCCGAGGAGGTCCCATGCACTGTAAACAGCGTCAAGGGGTCAAAAAGTCTGACGGCTGTCCTGTGCGACGGCAGTCCTCGGGAGGCCGTAAAAGCCTTTGAACTTTTGCTTGAGGGTCTGGGCCATGCAGACGCCCGGATAACGAGCGAAAAAGAGGCGGAGACGAAAATGAGCAAACAGGTGGACTTCCTGTTTTTTGGCCTCCCCCGGTCTGAAAAGTTTAAATCTTTTTTCTCATCTTCTCCGGAAGACGTGACACTTTCTGCGGAAAAATTTTCGGTGAAAGGTTTTTCCGGCGCCGACTGCCTGTTTCTGGTTTTCAATGAGGCGAATCGGGGGGCCGGAATCACGGCGCTTTATCTTCCCGTTTCAGGGACATCCGCCGGCTCGGTCCTGACGGCGGCCCGCAAGATCACTCATTATGGTAAATACAGCTACCTGGCGTTCTCGCACGGGGTGATCCGGCAAAAAGGGGTGTGGGAAGTTTTGCGCTCACCTCTTCAATTCGATTTTATCGGAAAATAAACTTTTCATGCCTTTTTTTGCCTCCCGCCCGCAAAACTGGCCCTATACTTTTCGGGTCAATCTTGTTATCTATTCGTGCGATTCAATGGATTTATAAGCTATCGAATAAAATTTACTTGCTAAGAGGTGGATTATTCTGGTAATATTATAATCCCGAGTAGCCGGGTATAAATCAAATCGGATGCGAAACCTTAAAGTGAAACTAATTCCGGTCCGGACCGGTATCCTGACAGGCCACGGTAAAATCAGTTGAATCCAGTTTCCCACCAGGGTTTCCACAGGTCATATGCCTGACCGAAGCAACTTACGATTTTGCTCGCTCGGAACGGGGGAGCATACTTTCTAAGGAGAAAAGAGCGTAATGTGCCGTTTGATCTCGTTGACAAGTGACGAGCCTCAGTCGCCTATTTTGGCAATGCGCGCCCTCGATGTGATGCGGGAGGGTCATGACGGCTCGGGAGTCGGCCTTTTTATGAGCGATTTGAGCGGGCCGTTCGAAGAGCTGAAAGGATTGCCGATCCTGTCCGGTATATTCACCGGTGAAGGTGTTAAGCGGCTCGATCAGCACATGATGAACCTTGGGTTCATGACCAAGCACAAGGTTTCCATGCGAGCTCTCAAGAAAACACCGCCTCCAGGCACTCCCAGGCGCGACGCTTATGTAATCCGCGCCTATGAGTATCCGCAATCCTGGGAAGGCCTTGAACAGAAAGAAATTGAACAGCGTCTTATGCTTACGCGCCTCCAGTTGAGGCAAATGGGCGAGGAGCAGGAGGACATGATCATCTACAGCTTCTGGCCGGATGTGATCATGGTAAAAGAAATCGGCGATCCGCTTCAGGTAGCCGAATATCTCCAACTGGACAACGAAGAACTCAGGGCCAGGGTCATTCTCGGGCAGGGCAGGCAGAATACCAACTATGCGATAAACCTCTACGCCTGCCATCCATTTTTCATCCAGGGCATAGCTTCGATGACCAATGGGGAGAACACTGCGTTCGTGCCGATCCGTGAATACCTGACGTCTCGCGGCTTCCCCGGATATGTGGGATATCAGTCAGACTCCGAGGTTTTCACTCATATCGCGCACTATACGGTTAACAGCCTCGGATTGGGGATAGAGGATTACAAGCATGTAATCACTCCGCTCCAGGATGAAGACTTTGAACTTCACCCGGACGGAGATTTCCTCAAGCAATTGAAGCGCTCGTGCCGCAGGCTCATCATAGACGGTCCGAACTGCGTCATGGGGCGGATGCCCGATAACACCCTTTTCCTTGTCCAGGACCGGAAAAAACTCCGGCCCGCCGTCGCGGGGGGCAAGAAGGGCATGTACGCATTCTCCTCGGAAATGTGCGGCCTTGACGCCGCGATTCCCGACCGGGACAAAAGCAAAGATTTTCAGCCGATGCATCTTGATACGGTCATTATTCCTTCTGACCGCTCGGAGGTCCGGGTATGCTCTCAAATGGAACCCTTATCCCTTCTTCACTGAGCGTGAAGGACCTGCTCTGGCAGGTTCAATGGGACAAAGAAAAATGCACTCTGTGCGGCCGCTGTACGGCTGTGTGCCCCGTTCAGGCGATAGAGCTTGGAGCGCACAGGAAGAGGACGGTTCAGATTCCTTCGCTGGCCGAAATCGGTCCAGCCACCTCTTCGTCCAATGTCTACCAGGTCTATCACGGGATTGGGCAAAGAACCGATCCCGCGTACGCCTGTATCGGATGCGCGATGTGCAACCTGGTTTGTCCCAACGGCGCAATAATTCCGCTCAAGTCGGACGAAATCGACAAGCAGCGCTACCACATCAACCGGGGTGGGCATGCACGAAGCCGAGGCGGCAGGAGAAATGTGCCGGATTTTCTCAATCTCGGGGCGCTCGACCGGATAAAGTTCGTCCGAATCTCGATGCTAACGGACCCGGCGCTCGATGCGGGCCGTCATGAATTCGAGCTGCGGACCCTGCTTGGCCGTGTTCTTCCTCCGGAGGAAAACCTGAAGCTCTATCGCGAGAACGGCTGGATACCCCCCGTGCGGGAGATATATCCTCTTATTATCGGCAGCATGTCGTTCGGCGCTCTTTCCCCGAACATGTGGGAAGGGCTTCAGATGGGGGTGGCATACCTCAATGAAGAACTTGGAATGCCCGTGCGGATGTGCACGGGCGAGGGCGGTTGCCCGCCAAGGCTCTTGCGGTCCCGATTTCTCAAATACACGATTTTGCAGATTGCCAGCGGGTACTTCGGCTGGGACGAAATAATCCATGCCCTGCCCGAGATGCAGGAAGACCCCTGCGCGATCGAGATCAAGTACGGCCAGGGGGCCAAGCCGGGCGACGGCGGCTTGCTGATGTGGTACAAGGTAAACAAGCTGATTGCGGCGATCCGCGGAGTACCGTCCGGGATCAGCCTGCCCAGCCCGCCGACGCATCAGACTAAGTATTCGATCGAAGAATCCGTCGCCAAGATGATCCAGTCCATGTACATGGCATGGGGGTTCAGGGTCCCGGTCTATCCGAAGATTTCGGGAACTTCGACCGCTCTCTCGGTTCTCAATAACCTCACCCGGAACGCTTACGCCGGCGGGCTTGCAATTGACGGCGAAGACGGCGGCACAGGCGCGGCCTATACGGTATCCATGGACCATATGGGGCATCCGATAGCGAGCAATATACGAGACTGCTACCTCAACCTGGTCAAGCTCGGCCGGCAGAACGAAGTTCCGCTTTTTGCAGGCGGTGGGGTCGGTAAAAACGGAAAGCTGGCGGCGAACGCCGCCGCGCTCATAATGCTTGGCGCAAGCGGCGTCCAGGTCGGAAAGTACATGATGCAGGCAGCGGCCGGGTGCGTAGGCTCCGAGTCGGACCGGTGCAATATCTGCAACATAGGGTTGTGCCCGAAAGGGATCACCTCGCAGGACCCGCGCCTTTACCGGCGGCTCGATCCAGAGAAGGTGGCCGAGCGGGTCGTTGACGTATATCTCTCATTCGATACCGAGCTAAGGAAGATCGTCGCTCCTCTCGGACGTTCGACTTCTCTTCCGATCGGCATGTCGGACGCTCTGGCGATAAGCGATCAGGCTGCGGCCGAGCGTCTTCAGATAAAATACGTTGTCTAGCGCACAGATATGGGATTGGACGTGGCCTCAGAAGGGCAACGGCCATTGTGGAGTTTGAGCATGGAACAGCAACAGGTGATTCGCCTTTCCGGATTTGAAAATGGCCATCGCATTGAATCGCGCATTCTCGAAGAAAGGATGCAGCAGGCCGTAGAGAACGGCTATCGCAGCTTCGAGGTTGAGGCGTTCGGCCAGCATGGCATCGGGGGCAGGCTCTGGAAGGCCGGAAATGACAGGCTTCATGTCAGAATATCGGGTGCGCCCGGCCAGCGCGTGGGTTCTATGGGCTTTCCCAATACGCTGATCGAGGTCCTTGGCCCGTCTTCAGACGATGTGGGCTGGCTGAACGGCGGAGCGGAGATCATCGTCCACGGACATGCCACAAACGGCGTCGCGAATGCAATGGCCCAGGGCAAAGTCTATATCGCCGGAAACATCGGCGCGCGCGGAATGACAATGACCAAGCGCAACCCGCGCTTTGCGCCCCCCGAGCTGTGGGTGCTGGGTTCGGCGGGCGACTACTTCGCCGAATTCATGGCGGGCGGTATCGCGGTAGTCTGCGGCTATGAGCCTCAGGACCCGGAAAATGTCCTGGGCTATCGTCCGTGCGTCGGAATGGTCGGCGGAAGAATCTATTTTCGCGGCCCCCATAAAGGGTACAGCAAGCCGGACGCCAAGCTGATCCCAATCGAGGAGGGCGACTGGCAATGGCTCGCCGAAAACCTTAAAACCTGCCTCACTGCAATCGGAAAAACCGATCTTTACGCCCATCTTGCCAATCGGGAAGAATGGCAGCTCCTGGAGGCTCGAGGCCCGCTTGAAAAATTCTCAACACCCAGGCGCTCGATGCAGGCTTTTCACGAAGGCGTTTGGGACCGCGAACTGGGTCGCGGAGGCCTTATCGGAGACCTCGTAGATTTCGAAAGAACTCAGATTCCACTCATTACCACCGGCTTTCTGAGGCGCTATGTCCCGGTCTGGGAAAACAGGAAGTTTGCTGCGCCGTGTGAGGCTAGCTGCCCTACCGGGATGCCGGTCCACGAAAGATGGCGGCTCGTCCGTGAGGGGAGAGCGGATGAGGCCGTTGACCTGGCGCTCGCCTACACGCCGTTTCCCGCCTCTGTTTGCGGCTACCTGTGCCCGAACCTGTGCATGCAGAGCTGTACGAGGCAGACGGCGCGAATGATCCCGGTGGACGTCAGCCAGTTGGGGAAGGCGAGCCTGAAGGCAAAACTTCCCGAACTCCCGCCCCTGACCGGAAAAAGAATCGCTGTAATCGGCGGCGGTCCTTCGGGTATCTCTGTTGCCTGGCAATTGCGCAGGCAGGGACATGAGGCGATTATCTACGACATGAGGCCGGAACTGGGCGGGAAAATTTCCGCCATGATCCCGAGGTCTCGCATCCCGGATGAGATAGTTGAAGCTGAACTGGCCCGCGTGAGGGAAGCTCTTCCTCACGTGAATCTGCGCCAGAGGCTCGAAAGGTCCGATCTGGAAGAACTCAAGGAGGGATTCGATTTCATCGTGATCGCCTCCGGAGCGCAAAGGCCGAGATTTTTGCCCATCCCCGGCAAGGAAAAGATGGTCCCGGCCATGGAGTTCCTCCGCATGTGCAAGGCGGGCGAGGCGAAGGTGGGAAAGCGCGTGCTGGTCATCGGGGCCGGAAACGTCGGCTGCGACGCGGCGGCGGAAGCGCACAGGTTAGGGGCTGAAGAAATCACCCTGATAGATATCCAGGAACCGCTC
>JBELAB010000137.1:0-7125 GCA_049509275.1 Syntrophobacteraceae bacterium
GTCCCCCTGTTTAGAGGTCATTGACCGGGATCACCTCGCAGCGGCTGCCGATCGCCCGCACAATGGCGCTGCCTATTGTTCCTGTCGCACCGATTACAATGACCTTCATGTCTTTATCCTCCTTAATAATGATAAGAGACCCGGGAAAAATTTGGATAGTAAACCGCAAAGAAAATGATTCATCGCGGAAATATGCACATGAGGGGGAACCCGGTCAAAATTAAACTGCTCATTTGTCCGAAATAAGTTGCATTTCTGAGATTATCGGTTATACTCACTGCGTGCCAATGGAGTAGGTAGTTTTGAGTTACGCAGGAAATCGATCTTTCACCGGTATTAATTGGTGCGGTTTCGGAGTAGCTCTCAGTGCCGCACCAAAAGAGCAGTGAAAAAAACACAAAATTTAAAGAAGGACAACAAATGGTGGAAGGTAAAGTAAAGTGGTTTAATGACCAAAAGGGCTATGGCTTTATCGAAGCTGACAGTGGGCACGATGTCTTCGTTCATCACTCAGCCATCGAAGGCGAAGGTTTCAAGACTCTTAGCGAGGGTGACCGGGTCAGTTTCGCGGAAGAAAAAGGCGCCAAAGGGCCAAGCGCCACAAACGTAAGAAAGCTCTAATCAAAGCTTTGCCAAAGGCATTAACAACGAACGTTAGCCGGAGCCGTGAAAAGCTCCGGTTTTTTTGTGTGCGTCCGGCGCAGGAACCCAACGAAAGTCAGTGTCGACAAGCTGGACTGCTTGCCGCAGGAGAAAACCCCGAAAGGACCCTGGAGAATGCCCAAAACGGATTCATCCAGGGTGCGGAACGCAGCGTGGAAAAGGGGCCTCTCGGGGTATGGAGCATATTGGACCGCGTCTGAAAAACGCGGTCCAACGGCTGCGGGCCGTATTGAAGCTTTTTCTTACCTCTTCTTGGGAAAAGCGGCGTCGAGGTATTCGGCAATGGTTACATCAATGAACTCGTCCGGCCTCAGGTCGATATTGGTCATGTCCTTGGTAACCTGGCCGGTTTGCGTACCGCCCTTGCTGCTCGAGATTTCAAATTCGAGCGTGAGGTACTTGACCACCAAGGGGGTACCCGACCCGCTTGCCGCTCCGGCGGCTGCTCCCCCGGCTGCTCCCTGAGCGGCCCCCTGCCCTCCACCACCTGATGCAAGCCCGCCCAGCACACCCAGGACAGCTCCTGTTACAGCTCTGGCGCCCGTCTCCTTGGCAACGCGCTGGCTATTGTCCACCTGATTGTACTTTGCTGTGACACGTACCTGGATAACGGCTCGGGCCGGGTTGTCCGGCACTTCGTAGCCGTTGTCTTCCATATACTGGACGGTTTCTTTAAGGTAATTCAGATTGTGCGGCAGTCCGGGAACGTTGTCATTGGTGACCTGGACACCGATTGATTTCTCCTTGGGTCCTGTTCTGAAGTAGATCATAAGATCGGGCGGCGGAGTGTAGGCAGGCGCCTTCGCGGCCGGCTGTGCGTCCCGGTCGGCCTGGGCCTGGTCGGTTACAGGGAAGCTTAAAAGAGAAACTAACGCGACTGCAAGTATGCAGGGGACCAGCGCTGCTTTGATCGACGAATTCTTCTTCATTACTTTTTCCTTTCTCATTATTTTAGTCTGGGTAATGCCGTAAACGGGCAATAAAGATGCCGAGAGCGAAAAGAGAAAAGCACAGGCGTAAAAGTGAAAGAAACTTTCGCCGCTCTCCCTTCACTGCGGCAGTCTATTAAATCGCCTCGAAATGTCAATTTGAATTCATTCTGACCGCAAGCCGGGGGGGGGCTTCGGTAAAAGAGTTGGCCACCCTTGCAAAACAGGACCCTTCGTTAGCGTCGGACATCCTAAAAGGGGCCCATAGATGTCCTGCGGGAAAACCCGGATGTGATAGTTATTGGTGAACTGCGCCATGACTAAACGATCAGACCGGCTCTGAACGCCGCGAACCGGGCCATCTTGTGGTAACGTTCCCCCATTCCGGTAATTGTGATGAAGCGATCTACTACATTGTCAATAAAGTTATGACATGTTGACAACGTAGTAGTATGAATAACCGTTGCGCAATATCCGGAAGGCGTGGGTCTTATATTCGAATTCCTACCCGGTCCCCCATTAGAGACTGACGCGGAGAGGGGGGGACGGGGTGACGCGGTGAGGGTTTTGTCACCGCGTCCCCGCTTCTTGAGAAATGGACACTAACGAGAACCAGAGGTTGAACCTGCCGCATCTATTGAGCATTTGGTAAAATCAATCTGCTTGCCGCATTTTGTGCAAACATGCTTCTCGTTGAATTCATCCGAGAAGATTTCTTTTTCCTGGCCGCATTCCGGGCAAGAACATGAGAAAGACTGCAGGTTTTTAAATTGCTCGAATCCGGGACAGTGTTGCGGTGTCGTCATTTGTCAGCTCCTCTTTGAAGGATTTCAGTGGTGATTATAGGGGCACGCCACCGGATGCCGATCCGGGGATCTCGACGCTCCGCGAGGCGTGCGGCCCCGCCGCCGCTAAAACATGCCAAGCCTGCCCCGAACCTGATCCGGGGGACACCGACCCAAAAGTTTGAGCGGCGACCCAGGCTTGGCAATAGCGGCCGCGGCGCGGCGCCGTCGTTCTCAGGACAGGCCGAATTGCATAGAGCCGAGCTTCCTGAGAGCAGCTCTGGCTTCATCGACCGTCATTCCAAGGTTCCATGGCTCCATGAACCCGCAGAGCATGAGTTCCCAGCCTTGTTCATCGTGGAAGATTTCCACATCATCTTCGCACGTCATGCCGCACCCTTGCTCTCCCAATATTTCAAACAGGGTCTCCCTGATCTGTTGTTGGCCTTCCATATCAAAATCTCTCCCGGTTTTTGAGGTCACAAAAACATTTGCAATTATCTATTATAATGACTCTTCTAATTACGATTCCCTGGTTGAGCAATGCTTTCAACAGAAGGATTTAGACAGGATTAACCTGTTAATCCTGTCTAAAAAATTAAAAAGAGTCGGGCGCTTCAATGCATCCCAAGCGCCTCCCGCAGATAGGGCGCAGTATGGGAATTTTTTGAGCGGGCGACCTCCTCGGGGGTGCCGGCGGCAACGATGCGCCCACCGCCTTGTCCACCTTCGGGGCCGAGGTCGATGACGTAATCGGCCGATTTGATCACGTCCGGATGATGTTCGATTATGATAATCGTGTTCTGCTGGTCCACCAGTTTTCTCAGAACGTGCAGGAGCTTGCTGATATCTTCAAAATGCAGGCCGGTCGTGGGTTCATCGAGGATGTACAGTGCTTTGCCCTGGCCCCGCCGGCTCAATTCAGCCGCGAGTTTGATCCTTTGGGCCTCGCCTCCCGAAAGAGTGGTGGCCGGCTGCCCCAGCCGTATGTATCCCATTCCGACGTCGATGAGTGCATCGAGCTTATAGCGGATCGCCCGGAAATTGCCGAAAAAGGCCGCAGCCTCGTAAACAGTCATCTCCAGGATTGAAGCTATCGAGTGGCCCCGGTAGGTAATGTCCAGCGTCTCCGGATTGTACCTGCTCCCCTGGCAGACCGGACAGGTAACGTAGATATCGGGCAGAAAATACATCTCGATCCGTTGAAGGCCTTCCCCGCGGCAGTGCTCGCACCGGCCCCCTTTCGCATTGAACGAAAAGCGGGCAGGAGAATACCCTCGAGCGCGGGCTTCGGGCACGCGTGAAAACAATTGCCTGATAAGGCCATAGACTCCCGTGTAGGTTGCCGGTATGGAGCGCGGGGTCCTGCCGATCGGCGACTGATCGACCAGGATCACTTTTCTCAGGCATTCGGCGTTGTCCAGGCTGGAGAACCGGGCGGGATAAGTTTCGATGTTATAGATTTTTCGGACCAGCGCGCGGTAGAGCGTATCCAGAACAAGGGTGCTCTTGCCGGAGCCGGAAACACCGGTGACGCACGTCATGCATCCGTAGGGGAAATCGGCGGAAATGGACTGGAGGTTGTGTCCGCAGGCCCCGGTGAGGCGAAAAAAATCCCCGCTTTTTTTCCGGCGTTTGGGAGTGTGAATCTGCTTTTTACCCGAGATATAGAGTCCGGTAAGCGAGCCGGAACAGTTTGCGATCCCTTCGGGCGTTCCTGAGAAAACGACCTCGCCTCCCTGCGTTCCGGCCCCCGGTCCCATATCGATGACGTGGTCGGCACGCAGGATCGTCTCCCTGTCGTGTTCGACCACGATAAGGCTGTTACCGGCGTCCCGGAGCCGCAAGAGGATATCCAGAAGCCTTCGGTGGTCGCGCGGATGCAGGCCGACGCTGGGCTCATCGAGGACATAGAGCACGCCGGAAAGGCTCGAGCTGAGCTGGTGGGCCAGTCGAACCCGCTGGGCTTCGCCGCCTGAAAGCGTGTTCGAAGACCGGTCCAGGGTGAGATATGGCAGCCCCAGTTCGATCAGGTTATTCAACCGGTTAAGGATTTCTTTTCCGGGGCGCTTTAAAATCTCCCGTCCGGACTCGTCAAAATCGAGTGCTTCGAGCCACTGCGCCACAGCGGCCGGATTCATCGCGGAGACACGATCTATCGACAGGTCTCCGAGCCGAACCGAGAGAGCGGCATCGTTTAGCCTGGTTCCGTTGCAGGCCGGGCAGGGAGGCGGCTCGGAACTCAATCCGGGAATCTCGGGGGCCCCTTCGGTATCCGCCGCAATGGGAGCGGACCCCTGCGGAGCCCCCTGTTCTTCGTCCGCTCCGGCATGTCCCAGTCCCCGGCACAAAGGACACATGCCCGAGGGGTGCTGGAAAGAAAACAGACCGGGCGTGAGCTCTGGCCCCGTATACCCGCAGGAGGCGCACCGGGCCGATTCAAAATAGAATTTTTCCCAGCCTTCGGGAGTGGCGATCGCGGCTGTTCCTTTTCCAACCCTCAGGGCGAGTTCCAGCGAATCGATGAGCCGCCTGCGCCTTTCGTCATCCAGGACAAGCCGGTCAATCACAATTTCGATCAGGCGGGAGGGCCTGCGGGGGATCGAAGGAAGCGGGTCCAGCTCATAGACCGATCCATCCGAGCGAACCCTGCTGAAACCATCGCGCCTTAGCCTTCTCAATAGATTGGGCAGTTCATTTTCCGCGACCTCGCCAAGGGGCGCAAGCAGCAGTATCCGGCTCTTCGGGGGCAAGCACTCCGAGAGGTCGGCCAGGATCCCTGGGACCGTCCAGGCCCGGACGGGCAAATCGCAGTTCGGGCAAAAGATTGTGCCCAGCCGAGCGAAAAGAAGCCGCAGGTAATCGTAAATCTCGGTCAGGGTGCCGACAGTGGACCGGGGATTATGCGGCAAGCCTTTTTGTTCGATTGCAATCGCAGGGCTCAGTCCCTCGATCTCATCGACAAGCGGTGCGTTGAGCCTTCCGGCCATCTGGCGCACGTAGGTGGACAGTGCCTCAAGATAGCGCCTCTGCCCTTCGGCGAAAAGAGTGTCGAAGGCGAGCGAAGATTTGCCCGAGCCGCTCACCCCGGTGATTACGACGAACCTGTTTCGAGGGATTCGCAGGTCGAAGCCTTTGAGGTTGTTCTGGCGCGCTCCCCGTATGTAGATCGATTCGTCCGCCATTATGGGTGCCCGTTTCGGCTAAAGATAGAAGGATTAAGAGCGCCCATTCACCTGTTCACTCATGTTTTTTCTGTTTCGCGCGATGGAAGCCGCGAGGCTCACGGCTTTGATGAGGCTCCCGGGGTCGGCTGTTCCCATACCCGCAATGTCGTAGGCGGTCCCATGATCGACCGAGGTGCGGACGACCGGAAGCCCGAGGCTGACGTTGACGGCTTCGTTGAAATGAACGAGTTTCACCGGTATAAGCCCCTGGTCGTGGTACATCGCCACAACCGCGTCAAACTCATTTGACATGGCGCGATGGAAAACGGTATCCGCAGGCCACGGGCCGCTGATACGGGCGTAAAGGCCGCTCCCGCAGCCGCCCGTCTCCACAGGGGCGGCTTCGAATTCCTCGATTACGGGCCTGATAACTTCAATTTCACCGCGCCCGAACTTTCCGGCTTCCCCCGCGTGCGGATTGAGGCCCGCAACGGCAATACGGGGCGATTTCACGGCGAAGTCGCGCGACATCGACTCCGCCGTAATGCGGATGACTTTTCGGAGCAGCTCCTTTGTGAGCAGGCCCGGGACGTCGGCCAGGGCCACGTGAATCGTCGCGAGCGCCACCCTGAGCCTTGGTCCGGCAAGCATCATAACTACATCTTCGGCCAGAGTTAATTCCCGTATGAATTCGGTATGCCCCGCAAATGGGAAACCCTGCTTGTGAAGCTGTTCCTTGTTTATGGGGCAGGTGCACACGGCATCGGCCTGCCCGGCGACGGCGAGCCCCACCGCCGTCCGGATGCAGGAGACCGCCGTCCGGCATGCAGCAGGTGTTGGTTTGCCGAATTCTATATCCGCAGGCGTCAGGCCGGTCATCGAGCCGCCGTCCCGGGCGGACGGCGCCAAAAGAGCAATCGCGACCGAATCCATCGTAAAGCCTACGGAGAGATACGACCTCAGCATTTGGCCTGTGATTGGCCGGATCACTGCGGATGAACCCAGGCGCTTTATTGCGCGCTCGATCGGGAGGCTGTCTCCGATCACCAGTGGAACACACTCGCCCGGAAACCCCGGCGAATCGAACGCTTTAACGATGATTTCCGGCCCGACCCCGCATGGATCTCCCATTGTTATAGCAACAATCGGCCGCGTGTTTGACCCTTCCCGTGTCCTGTCGGTTTGTCCCGGCATCTTGGCATATGCCCTGGTGCGAGTATGAAACTGAAGTCAAAAGTAGATTTTACCACCCTTGGTAAGATGTTGTATAAAATTATATGGGCGTAAAATTCTGGAATAAGGTAATCCGCTCTTTCAGACCGCGAGTTTTTGCGGGGCCGGCAGACACAATCATAAAAAAGCCGTAATTCAAGCCGGCTCGAAGCGAGCCTGGAAAAAGCGCAGGTATTTCGGTTCGTAGACGAGCTTTAGGCCTTTTGCTCTTTCCCGGTTCCAGAAAACTTCCTCGATTGCTTCGGCGGTAACGTCCATGTGGGCCTGCGTATAGACCCGGCGTGGAATGGCGACTCGTACAAGCTCAAGCTTCGGGTAGCGGTGCCGCCCGGTCTCAGGGTCACGACC
>JBELAB010000138.1:0-7097 GCA_049509275.1 Syntrophobacteraceae bacterium
CACAGGGCGTTCACCGCAGAGGCGCAGAGAACGCAGAGAAAACAACGGCTTGGCCTCATATGCTTGCCAAAATTTCAAGAAACTGCACGTTAGTAGCACAGAGGATGCTGAGAATACCAAAATTCAACAAGATCAACAGGGGTCTCAGGACTCAAAAATAGCTATTTTTGTTAATCCTGTTAATCCTGTAAATCCTGTCCAAGCTTTCCTCTGCGCCTGGTGGAATTCGTCTCTCTCCTTGACCGGACTATGCCCCGCCTCTGCGGCGAACGGGTACGAAGGCGGTTGACCAAGTTTTCGCCATTTGTTATCCTCGCATGATAGATAACCTCTGGACAACAGCCGGGAATGGGATGGACGCTTCAAGCGAAAAACCAAAGAACCTGCGGGGAATAGCCGCTCTGTTCGATGATATGGAGCGCAAGGACCTTTTCCGCAAATACCTCTATTTTCTCTTCTGGGTCGAACTGGGCATTCTCCTTACCTGCTGGCTCTACCAGATAGGTGAGAGCGGCCGCGACGGGGAACCCACCTTTCCGTGGCGTCTCTACTTTCTTGTCGCCTTCCTCGCCCCCATTGCCATCACTTTCCTTATGGGGACTGTGGTTGCCGGTTTTAACAAGTATTTCGCAGAACCGGAGCACGCCAATGCAAAGGCGCAAGGCCAGTCTGAAGCTTCTGAAAGCGCGGGAACCGGCAGGATCCATGGGTTAAGCCGGATGGTCGCTTTTATCCAGAGGCTCCCGTTTTTGGCGCTCCTGTTGATGCTTGGCGTTGTAACGGCGTTTTTCTACAAGCTGAACGTAATTGCAGGGCTTATAGGCAGCATAGGTGAAGAATCGGTAAAGATTCTGCTGACCTCGTTGAGCGTCATTTTGCTGCTTGCATCTATCTTTGCGTTGATTCAGATCATTCTCAACTACCGGCTCCGCAAAACAGCGATGGAATACCAGTACAAGGCCCAGATAGCCGAAAAGCTCGGCCTTGTAATTCTCGAAGACAATACGGTGCTGAACAGCTCGGGAAAGCTCCTCGTGAACGGCAGGAAGTTCGGAAATGCGCTTGAAATCCTGCCCGAGCCGCCCAGTGAAAGCAAAGCCATAGAGAGCAAGTCTACCTAGAACCCTTGCGGTGGATCCATTCCCCCACCCTGCTAATCCGGAGACATGAGCGGAACCCCTAAATCCCTTCCGGCACGGGCAGCCGAGTATATAAGAAAAAGCAGCCTGATATCGAACCGGGATCACGTTCTGGCTGCCGTGTCCGGCGGTCCGGATTCAGTCGCTCTCCTGTTTATACTGATCAATCTTAAAGACACCCTTGGAATAGAGCGGATCAGCGTCATTCATTTCGACCACCGGCTCCGTGGGGATGAATCTGATGGGGACAGAGAGTTTGTCCGCGCTCTGGCGCGTACCGCCGGGCTTGATTTCCGTTGCGGGGCAGCGGATGTGCGCGCTTTTGCCCGAAGCCGGAAAATATCGCTCGAAATGGCCGCCAGGGAGTGCCGGCGCTCTTTCTTCACAGGGACCGCCGAAGAGCTCAACGCCGGGAAAATCGCCCTGGGTCATACCGCAGATGATCAGGCCGAGGAGGTGATTCTAAGGATTTTAAGGGGGACGGGTCCGGCGGGCATTCAAGGGATGTCCCCTGCGACTGCGGAAGGAATTATCCGGCCGCTCCTTTTTGCCACTCGTGATGCAGTCCTGGAATATCTACAGGAACGCGGCCAGGAATACCGGAATGACTCGACGAACTTCGCCCCCTCATGTCAGAGAAATTTCCTTCGCCTGAAGGTTTTTCCACTCCTGCGGGAAGCATTTCACCCGCAAATCGCGCAAACCATCGCACGCTGCGCAGACCTGGCGCGTGAGGAAGAGTCATTGTGGGCATCGCAAATCCGAACGCTCTGGGGCGATATATGCCTTGAGCTATCGGAAGGCCGGTGCGCGCTCGATTTTGGGCGGATGAAGCAACTTCATCCTGCCGTTGCGCGCCGAATGCTGCGTTTGGCTATCGACAAGGTCAAAGGGAATCTTTCAGGGGTCGGCCTGGTGCACCTGGAACCTCTCATTGAGCTTGTTTCTTCGGGCAAGACCGGGAAATCGATCCGGATCCCAGGGGGGATCGAAGCCACACGGCATGGAGCAAAGCTCCTCATCAGCTCAGAGGAATGCGCAACGCCGAAAGGTCCGCCCGATGATGTTCTGGACGTTCATGAGCCCGGGAATTATTTTTTTGGGAAATCAGGCTTCGAGTTCCATTTTTGCGATGAAACTAAAACCTGTTGCGGGCCGGATTCAGGCACCGACTGCATCCGCATGGACTCAGACAAACTGAAATGGCCTTTGCAGTTCCGGTACCGCAGGACCGGAGACCGATTTCACCCTTTTGGCATGATCGGCTCGAAAAAACTTCAGGATTATTTCACCGATTGCATGGTCCCGAGGCAGGAGCGCCAAAAGGTCCCTCTTCTATGCGACAGTGAAAAAATATGCTGGGTGGTTGGAATGAGAATGGACGACAGAGTGAAGGTGGAGGCCCATACGAGGCAAATCCTCGTAGTTAAGCTTCTTCGATTGTCCCACAATGGAGAATTCTAAAGTGCGCGAAAGATTTGCCGAAATAATTCATCTTAATTATTCCCTCCTCGAATTGAATTTGCTCCTGCCAGGTCTTAAATGAAAGAGTACATATCAGGCGTCTTTGATTGGCATTTACATGCTATCATCGCGACATATGCCACTTATTTCTCCAAAGGAGGATTCCGATGAACTTGCTGAAAAATTCCAGGCCGTTTGGTCTGGCTGTGGTTCTGGCCGCCGGATTGTTTTTTGTCCTGCAATCGAACCCGGATAAGGAGACGACAAAAAACGCACTTCCTTCGAACACTGTCACGCCCGGATACCAGGGATCGGCGCCGCTCTCAATTGTTCCCGACGATAAGGATACAACGAAGATCGAATACAGAAACATTCTATTTAACCGGGATAAAAGGGACAAAACACTCGGATCGGTGGAGGCGTCCAGTGCGGCTTCGCCTGAGTTACTTTAGATTGGAGATCATATCTCCGATTTCCGAGTTCCGTCCGTCAAATTCAGGTCTTGACTTCCACGTCGGAGATTAATAGAAGCGTTCATGGCAGAGTTCCCTATCTGTGTTCATCCGGAAACACCATGTGAAACGACAGCAGTGTCCAAGTGTCCGATCCTTCCTGAATCGAAAGGATTTTGAATGAAGAACTGGGCGTTCCTTTTTCCCGGGCAGGGATCGCAGTACGTTGGAATGGGGCGTGAATTCCACGACAACTACGTCGAAGTCCGGGAACTGTTCGAAAACGCAAACGATATCCTGAAAATGGATATCAGGAAGCTGTGCTTTGAGGGCCCCGACGAGGTGCTCGTTTTGACTGAGAACGTCCAGCCGGCGATAACCGTGATAAATCTGGCGTGCCTGACCGTTCTCAGGCTGCATGAAATCTACCCGGCGGCGGCGGCCGGACACAGCCTTGGAGAATACAGCGCGCTGTATGCGGCGGGAGCGATAAGCCTGCAAGATACGCTCGAACTGGTCCAGCACAGGGGAAAATACATGCAGGAGGCGGCAATTATTGAGCCGGGCGGTATGGCCGCGATAATGGACCTGGAAGAGGAGAAAATCCGCGAGATTTGCACGCTTGCCGGAGTGGAGATAGCGAACGTAAACTGCGTGGAGCAGGTCATAATCACGGGGCCTGAAGTCGAGGTAAACAGTGCGGCGATGATGTGCGAGAAAGCGGGCGCAAAAAAGTGCATAAGGCTCAATGTCAGCGGACCGTGGCACAGCAGGTGCATGGAATATGCGCGCGAAAACTTCAACCCGGTTCTCCGGGGATGTGTTTTCAAAGACCCCCAAATCACGGTAGTAAACAACGTTGATGCGGAAATCCTTAGGGCCGGTGCGGAAATCCCGGACAAACTGAGCCGCCAAATCTGCAGCCCGGTCCTGTGGTGGCAGTCGATGGAGCGGCTGATCGGGGCGGGGTTCAATCATTTCGTCGAGGTAGGCCCCAAGAAGGTATTGCGCGGGCTTATGCGCAGAATCGACCGAAACGTAAAAGTGCTGAGCGTGGAAGACGACGCGAGCCTGGCGACTTTTCTACAGGCTAACTGAACGATTAACAAGAATAACTTCGAGGAGGCAAAATTGCCTATTTACGAATTTCGGTGTCTGGGCTGCGGTAATATCGAGGAATTCATCCTGGTGGGGAGCCGGCAAATCGAGATGAAATGCGGTGCATGCGAAGGGAAAGACATGGAGCGCGTTCTGAGCCGCACCAATTATGCCATGGGTTCAACGGGCCCGTCCCAAAGCAGCGGTGCTTCAACCACGACGCGCTCATGCGGACACGGACAATCGTGCACATCCATAGAACTGCCGGGCCACACAAAGCGCGACTGAGGACTCAGAAGGACCTATTCCTTTTTCCCCATTTTTTCGACAAGCTTTTCATAATACACCTGGTTTTTCTCCAGGTCCAACGAACTGCGGCGGGACATGTTGAGCTTCATAATGAGGTAGTTCAGCTTTTTGATCTGTCTGTACTTCTCTTTCGTGTCCTTGATTCCGTCGAGCAATTCCTCGATGGTGAGAATTTCTTTTCTGAGTTCGAGCTCAGGCGGGAGACAGTCGGCGTTCTTTAAGATCTTGTGCGCCAGACGGATGTCCTGCGGGAGATGCCTGTCGTCCTCCAACCGCAGGGGCTTCCCCTTGCCGGGCAGATCGTCGAATTCGCCGTTATCAATTGCTTCGCGGATTTTTTTCTCGGCGATTTTATCGAATGCTTCGAATATACTGCTCATAATAATAATAATTTTAACATAAGTGACAGGCGGCACAAGAGAAAGATGTCTTCACACAGCTTAGCTTCAAACTTCTTCCAGGACATTTTCCCGCCCCGGCGGATAAGAGTTCTCGGCGCCGGACGGTTTGGAAGGCTTGCAGCCGAAAGGCTCAGGCGCCGATTTCCGGAGGCGCTCTTGTCGATAACTGACCGCGACGCGGCAAGAGTCGATGAAATTACCCTGGGCCTTGGAATTCCGGGTGAGGTGGAGGAGTGCATTCAAAGCATAAGCCGCATTGAACCGCCTGATGATTTATGGCTGATCCCGGCCGTGCCGATGCACGTAGGATTCGAGTGGGCCATAAATGAGCTAAACAGGGTCGGAGAGGTCCGCAGGCTTCCGGTCCCGGGAGAGGTCGATTCAAAGTTGCCCAACCCGATTCGCGTTCCGTCGGGAACTCTTTACGCCAGCTTTGCCACGTTCCTTTGCCCCGACTATTGCAGCGAGCCCGAGGAAATTTGCACTCACACCGGAAAGAAACGGCCTGGAAACCTGTATGAAGTTTTCGGCGGGGTCCTTTCGTCCGGATTCGATGTCACGGTGCTGAGAAGCTGGCAGCTTGCGCCGGGAGTTGGCGGCTACCCCGGACGGAGCCTCCGCGAACTGCTTGCCGGGATCGGTTCAAAACCGGGCCGATATCTGGTCGCAACCAGTTGCCGCTGCCATGGAGTTATGGATGCGCTGGAATGGAGGTCAAAAGCGGTTTGAGCAGAGGTTTTTTCCTTTTTGCTCCTCTTTATCTGCTGCCGTCATATACCTCGCCAGAGCGAGTTCCAGTTCCCAGCCTGCAAGGAGCTGTTCTCCGGCCTGCTGTTGGATCCTGAGGATTGTTTGCTCCCCAAGAGAGTTCTTAAGGTCCGGGCAGAAGTAGTTCAGGCAGAAAGATTGCCGAGCCTGGAGTTTGCACCCGTTGTCTCCCACAAAATGGCAGCTTCCCGCAAAATCCGTTTTTTCGGGAAGGACCGATCCGAGCAGCAGGTTCACAAAAAGCCCCATGAATCCACAGCTCTCACCCATTTCCCTGAAACAGCAACTGCCTCTGCTACTCGCAGCGCACCTGGCGCATGCCGACACGACCCCTGACTGGAGCATGGCCGAGTCGGTCCTGTGAATCAAATCTCGAAGCTCGCGGAACAGCCGGCCCGATTCAGGGTCATTGAGGCAGGCAAGACCATAGCGTTCTTTCAGCCGCAACGCCCTTTCGATCTCTATTCTCAACAGGCTGCCGGGCCTATCCATATATATGTCCGCTTTCAAAAAGGTTTAATTATATAAAACAGCCGGATTCTCCGGCAAAAACGTCAATAATTCCCCCGGGGTCTTTGCTTCCAGTGCAAGTAATGCCTACTAATATTTAGAAATACTCCAGTGAAATTACATGTGATCCAACTCGGAGACTCTCTGCGCATGGGACTTGAAGCTTATCATGAAAAACGCCGCTTCGAACGCACCCTGGAGCCACAAGGCAAGGCCGAGGCAAGCCCGGGGGGCAATCTTTATATAATACAGAAACACGCTGCAAGCCACCTTCATTACGACCTTCGCCTCGAGCTTGACGGGGTTCTCAAGAGCTGGGCAGTGCCTAAAGGTCCGAGCCTCAATCCGGCCGAAAAAAGGCTTGCCGTTCACGTGGAGGACCATCCGATAGAATATGGTTATTTTGAGGGAATAATCCCGGAGGGAGAGTATGGAGGAGGGACGGTCATGCTCTGGGACCGTGGCGTCTGGGAGCCGGAGGGCGACCCCCGCGAGGGGTACGCCAAGGGCGACCTCAAATTCAAGCTCCACGGCGAGAAGCTCAAAGGGAGCTGGGTGCTCGCCAGAATGAAAGGGAAAGCGGGGGGAGAAGGTAAAAACTGGCTGCTTATAAAAAAGCGCGACTCTGAGGCCATTTCGGGGTCGGACCCCGAGCCGGTAGAAACCATGAACCGGAGCGTCGCAAGCGGAAGAACCATGCAGGAGATCGCGTCCGAGCGCAAGACATTCTGGCGCGAAGGGGAAGCACCGCTGCGCGCCGGGGTTCCGGACGATATTTCGCAGCCAAAATCCGCGCGCTCCACAACCATGGAGGAAGGAGCCGCGCCGGTAAGGATCGACCCGGCCGGCCTGCCCGGCGCTCGTCCAGCCAGGCAGCCGGACTTTATCGATCCCCAGCTCGCTACATTGGTCAGCAAACCGCCTCAGGGTGAAAACTGGCTCCATGAAATAAAATA
>JBELAB010000139.1:0-7055 GCA_049509275.1 Syntrophobacteraceae bacterium
CTGAGCCTTTGGAAATCTACTTTGGGGCCGCGCGTGGGGCGGTGCAAAGTCAAAAACCCCGGCCCCTGGATCCCGCATTGGTAAGCTTTTCATAGGTGACCTGGGGCGCCCCGGGCTTAACGCTCATACACCATTTGAGACCGTTTGAAAGCTCCCTGTCCGCGTGGGCGATAAAACCGTCAATCTCCTTTCGCGACGTTGGCTCATAGACCGCTTTGAACAGTTCTGCGAATTTTTCTTCCGGTACGTACTCCCGGAACTTGAGAATCTTCTCCTGGTCCCAGGCGATATTTTCATACAGGCGCACCTTCACCCTGTAGCCCGCCCCGGAAAGTACGGCTGTCTTTTTGCCGTTTTCGAACCGGGCGCTCTCTGCCAGCCTCAGGTGTATCAGGCGGAGCCTGGCCGTTTTGCTGTCGATTTCATTTTTTAGAGCCGCGCCTTCCAGGATTAAAGAGTCGATGCCCGATGGATCGCGGAGCGCGCACGCTGCGGGCGGCGGAGGCGCCGCGACCGGGATGGGCGCTGCCTTCGGCGGGAGGCAGGAACTCCGCGAAGCCGTGCTGGCGCGTCTGCTATTTTCTGCACGATAAGCTTCATTCATGTCGGCGGCTCCTTTCAGGGGCTTGGGAACCGGGAAGAGCAGACGCGAGGAATGGGTGACGCGGAGAAGGGGAGAGGTTTTGTCCCCGAGTCTCCCCGTCCCTGTGTCCCTGTGTCATTTTTTCATTCGGCCCCGGGGGGATGCCAAAATGCTCCGCCATGATCCGGTTCATGGCCTTAACAATCAGCAAACAGGACCCGTATTCCACAGGTCCCGGCAATTCGGGCGCCCCCTTCGGCGGGCCCGATTCTGCACAACGAGAAAAAAGGGTTGCTGCTTCAGAAAACGGCATGAATTTCTCCTTTTATGTCATTATAGTTTTCCTAAAATCCCCGTTTGCAAGGGGGCGACAGGGTCCGCCCCGCGTCGAGATTCCGGCGGCGGTTGGGCGAACGACCCGAGGGATATAATACTTCATTATATGAAGCAATGTCAATGAAAAAAATGAAGTAACCAATCAATTTATGAAGTGAGCTTGGAGCCAAACATGGAATCAGTAGTAATGTGTTGCTCTTAGTCTATTTTGGGAGGAATCAGGCGAAGGCTTGTCAACTCCAACTGAACTTTTAAGTGATACCTTTTTCGTGTTCTTCGAGGTAAAAAAATCGCGGCTTTGCGTGAAAAATTGCTTCGCCCCGAAAGGTGTAGAGACTTATGGCGCTGCGCATGCTGTGAACATTTTGCGGTGAGAGGCCCCCGGTTATCTATCGCGTGAGCCGTCCCCTGGTCCTCAAACTTTCAAATCTTAATGCTACACATCCCCGCAATGCCAGATCACCAACCCCAAAAACCTTGTATTTTCAGGGTTTACCCGCCAGGGTTCATAGACCGCTTTGTTGTCGCTTACCATGAAAATCCCATCGGGCGAAACCCTCACCCGTTTTATGTACAAAAGATTCTCGATGCCTATTACCATGATTTTGCCGTCCTGCGGGCAGTTCTTGGAGGTGTCAAATAGGACGAAATCGCCGTCTTTGAGGGTAGGAAACATGGAGTCGCCGCTTACTTGGGCAAGGCGCATGGCCGGAATGGTCCCTTTTCGATACAGCCATTCCCTGCGAAAGGAATAGATATCTTCAGATTCTTCTTCCTCGACCAGCTCTCCAGTCCCGCTGCTCAGAAGGGGTTTGACTTTTTGGACAAGCGAGAAGGAAAATTGCCCCGATCCAACTGAAACCGTAAACGAGTTGCTCTCCCCGGTCTCCAAAGGAGGCTTAGACACGGTTCTTGGGGGGCCTTCACCGGTCAGCAGCCATGCCTGCCGGACCCCGGTTTTTTCCTCTATCGCCTTGGCCAGTTCGGGCTGTATGCGGGTGGTGCCTGCCTCGATATGGCCAATTGCGCTCGGGTGCACCTGTAGTATTTTGGCGAACTTTGCCTGGCTGAGCTTCTCCAGACCTCTTTCATTCGCCACAAGTGTGCGGACGTACTTCAATCTTTGGGCGTAGGGAGACATTTTTTCTCCTCGCTTCTTTTTTTGAATTGACATCACTTCGTATTTTGAAGTATCATCTCCCCCCTAAACCCCTTGGAAAGATGACGGTTCCCCATCAACTTGAGTGTCCCGCAGGGGGACAGCTATAAAGGAGTTATAAATGCTATCGGTTATTTTTGCAACAAAAAATGAAGTGGTAGGCCGGCTTCGGATGATGGGACTCAACATGAAGAAGTTTGCCGTCGGGGAGGGATATGAGCCTGACACGGTAAGAAAGGTGGTCGGCCGGTATGCCGGGAGCAACAGGACGCCAAGGGGCGTTTTGGCGCGGGAAATCCTGCAGAAACTGGGGGAAACGATTTACCGCAGAGGCGCAGTACGCGGAGAAGAATTAACAGAAATGGATATGGATTTGGGAATTCAGGAATTGAGGTATTTAGGAATTAATCCCTGAATCCCTCAATTCGGAATTGCTCAATTCTTACAAAGCCTTTCTCCGCGTTCTCTGCGCCTGTGCGGTGAATTTTTTTCCTACGTCAAAAAAGAGGGGAAAAGGTGCGCAGGGACAATATTGTCCGAATTAAGCAGGCAGCCGACTGCCGTTCAATTTCAAACGCTTCTGGCCCAACTATCTCCGGGAGCGCGGGAATTGCTTTTGCCCCTTCCATGACGAAGAGCGTGGACTGAAGCGAACGGGGCTCGGGTATAAGAAGGATAGGGGTTTCCAGGGTAGCGGGGTTAAATCGGATGCAGACACGCAGACAAATGCAGACAGTTTTTTCAGGGTACTACTCGAGACGAAAAATATAGCTGAAAAACCATAAAAAGTCGGTCTGCAAGGGTCTGCGCATCTGTTTAAGCCAAAAAAATCAGGCGAATCGGTGAGGAGGAAAGATCATGGTGGAAAACGATCTGCTGGTGGGATGGAAGCAGATTGCACAATTTCTTGGAGTGTCCGAGAGGTCGATACGGGGATATAGGGGCTCGCTTTTAGAGGGGGGCCGTATCTTTTACCGAAGACGGCGGCTCGGCAAAAGAATCGTTTGTGCCTGGTCCGACGATCTCAGGCAGTGGTCCAAGAACCGGTGAGGGTAGTAGGACCCGCCTCGCGGAGCGTCGAGACCGGCTTCGGTGGCGGGCGGGGACTGGGGACCGGGACCGCCACGCCTCGCGGGTGGGCGGGCTGTCGAGATGCTGGCGTGCGGCCCCGCTGCCTTGGTGATCTTCGTGTTTCGTGGTGAACTCGCACTTGCTTTAGCGCAAAATACCGCTTGCTACTGGAACACCACCTCGTTAAACATTCTCAAAATAATATTTTCACGATAAGAAGCAATCAATGAAGAACAAACGGATAACAGTGCTGTCGCTGGTGAAGGCGAAGGAAAGGATGGAGGAAACCGTCAGGCAGGAACTCTTGTCCCTGGTCCACCCACACGGTCGGAACCTGGTTGCATAAGCGACGATGTCCACCAGGCGGCCGATGATAAGTTGCAGTTTATGTTTTACGAGAACTGGAAGAGCATGGAAGACTTGGAGAAGCATCGTGAAACGCCGTACCTGAAGGCGTACAAACAGAAAGCCGGCAGTCTTCCGGCAAAACCGATAGAAGTCACGCTGTTTGAAATGATGAGCGAGGGATGAAAGTTCGGTGAAATCGCAGGGTTGTGAAGGGACCCCGTCATTACGAATCCGCTGCAAGACCTTAGAAATGCGAATATATAAATACTGCCATATTGAAGATGGGGCTCGTCGCAGCAACGTAATGTTAACACCCCCTCGACACCGGTCGAAACCATAGTTAATCATTACTTAGAATATCACCAATTTTTTTAGAGATGATCTTGTCAATACAGCTCCTGACCGATGAACTCTCGGTCAATAACTTGACGCATTATCCAGGGTGGTGTTGGGGTTTTTGGGGAGTTAACAGGAATTAATCTGCGAAGGAGGATTCATCATGACTTTGGACGAAATTAAATCGGCGATTTTGAGCCTGAGTGAAGCAGATCAGAAAAAATTCATCACCGAGGTGGTTCCGCTGCTCTGGCCGAAGGCTTGCCTGGACGAGTTCTGTGTCACCAAGTTCAGGGAACTCGTTGACGAAGCGACAATAAAGGAATACCGCGAACAGCACTTTGGAAACATCTGAGCGGAAAAGCCGCCGAGCCCGGCCGGCCGGAAGGGATTCGAGTCCCCATCCCCTGATTTTTTCCGTTCTAGACGCCTTTAGCATTACCCGTCCGTTTATACTCCCTCCCACGCGGAGGGAGATTTTTTTGCCTCATAACTGTGCCCCCGGTATCCTGAAAGTACTTGCCGGTCAGGGCGTTGAGTTTCCGGCAGTATTGTCAAAAAGCGTTCATGCTTCGTGTCGCGTAAAAAATTTCCAGTGTGCATATTTACGGATTTAATGTTGCCTGTTTTTCATCTTGCGGAGGCGGAGCGAAGAGGGGGTCACCTCGACCAGTTCGTCGTCGGTAATGTACTCCATAGCCTGCTCCAGACTGAACTGGCGGGGCGGGATGAGCCTCAGGGCCTCATCGGACCCGGCGGCCCTGATGTTCGTCAGCTTTTTTTCCTTCGTGATATTTACCCAGATATCTTCCGAACGCGAATTCTCCCCTACGATCATGCCGGCATACACCGGCTCGCCCGAGTTCACGAAAATTGTGCCGCGCGGTTGCAGATGATGAATGGCAAAAGTGACTGACTTTCCCTCACGGTCGGAAACCAGCACCCCATTGGGGCGGCCGGGGATATCTCCCGCGTATGGCCGGTAGCCCGACAAAAGCGTGTTCAGTATCCCCGAGCCGCGCGTTTCGGTCAACAACTGTCCGCGAAAGCCGATCAGCCCACGGGATGAAACGTCGAATTCAAGACGAACACGGCCAAACCCGTTGTTGATCATCCGGGTCATCCGTCCGCGTCTGACGTTAAGCATCTCGGTGACGATCCCGATGAAGCCCTCCGGAATGTCTATCGTAGCAAGTTCCATGGGTTCGCAGAGCTGTCCGTCAATTTCTTTGGTTATAGCTTTGGGCCGAGAAATTGAAAGCTCAAAGCCTTCCCTGCGCATAGTCTCCACAAGAATGGCCAGTTGCAGTTCTCCACGGGCGCTCACCCGGTATGCTTCACGATTTTCCGCTTGCTCGACCCGAAGGCTCACGTTGTAGAGCAGTTCCTTATCGAGACGTTCTTTAATGTGACGGGAGGTCAGATACCTGCCGTTTTTTCCGGCCAGAGGAGAGGAGTTGACGGAGAAGACCATCGATATGGTTGGCTCCTCAATGGTTATAACGGGCAGAGGGCGCGGGTCCGCTGGGTCGCCCAGTGTATCGCCTATGAATATGTCGTCCAGTCCGGCGACCCCCGCTATATCGCCTGCTTCGGCAGTTTGCCTGGCCACCCGGTCCAGCCCTTCAAAGGTATAGATCGCACTCAGAGAAGCCTTTCGTGACGCGCCGCCGGCCTTGAGGAGCATGACCTCCCTGCCGTGTTGCAATGTGCCACTGACAATTTTGCCGATCGCAACCCTTCCGACATAATCGCTGTGATTGAGAGTTGTGACCAGAAACTGGAGTGGAGCCTCGGGGTCGTATGACGGTGCGGGAATGGATGAAAGGATCGTATCTAACAGCGGGACCAGATCGTGTCCACTGCCTTCGGGATCTGTTAGCGCGATTCCCGCCTTGGCGTTGGTGTAGACCACGGGAAAATTGAGCTGATCTTCAGTTGCGTCAAGGTCTATGAAAAGGTCGTAGGTTTCATCGAGAACCTCACTTATTCGCCGATCCGGCCGGTCGATTTTATTTATGACCAGAATCGGAGGCAACCCCAGCGCCAGGGCCTTTCCGAGGACGAACCGCGTCTGAGGCAGCGGTCCTTCAGTGGCATCAACCAGCAGCAGGACTCCTTCGACCATGTTAAGGGTGCGTTCGACCTCGCCGCCAAAGTCCGCATGGCCCGGAGTATCGACTATGTTGATCTTTACCCCTTTGTATATTATGGCCGTATTTTTCGCCATAATGGTGATGCCCTTTTCTCTCTCCAGATCGAGACTGTCCATCACCCGCTCGGCGACCTGCTCGTTATCCCGGAAAATACCGCTCTGCCACAGCATGGCATCAACGAGGGTCGTTTTGCCATGATCCACGTGGGCGATAATGGCAAGATTACGGATGTCGTGACGTTTTTGCATGATAGTTACCTTTCTTAGCCGCAGAGCGCGAATAGAAAGCGGAGAAAATTCAGACCAGTCAAAAACTTATGATATCGTCCGACCAACCGGAAATAGTCAACCGGTCGGCTGTTCTGTTAATATGCATATGAGTATGGGACCGAACTCGGTATTTTATCCAATTTTCTCTGAGAAAGCCTGCATCTTAATGCAGGCGCTGCAAGATCAATGGAGATGTGATGACTCTCTGGGTGGATGCCGATGCATGCCCTGGAACAATCAAGGAGCAGATTATCCGTACGGCAAGGCGGCTCAAAATTCCTGCCGTCTTTGTCGCGAATAAATACATCACCCTCCCTGAATCCAGCTACGTTTCGAGCCGCAGGATCGGGGCGGACCCTGAAGCTGTTGACGTGTATATAGCCCAAAACGCCCAAGCGGGGGATATTGCGGTCACACAGGATATCCCGCTGGCTTCCGCCCTTGTACCAAAAGGAGTAATAGTCATAAGCACCAGAGGGGAACTCTTCACGGATGAAAATATCGGGGAGAGGCTTTCAATCCGTAACTTCATGCAGGACCTCCGCGAGGCTGGGGGCATTACGCCCGGTCCCAAACAATTCGCCCCCAAAGACAGACAGCGTTTTGCGGATACGTTGGATAGGGTGCTGACCAGGCTCCTGAAACCAAAAACTATCTGACCACGCAGTTTTTTCATCCTCAAGAAGTACCCGTAATTAGCCGATACATAAAAAGTGTCCATCCGGAAACCCCGGGGCGAATTCCACCCCCCGCAGGGTTTCTGTTCTAGAAACAATCTACATCCTTGAAGGAAAGAA
>JBELAB010000014.1:0-16595 GCA_049509275.1 Syntrophobacteraceae bacterium
CGGGCTGTGCGCTGCTGAGTGCCCTGCCGCCGGGATTGCCTTGTCAAGATTTGCCACAAATGGTATGAAAGATACTCTGAGAGCGATTCTCTCCAAGTCGGATACGGCGAAGATCGCAAGACCCCTTGTGGTTTCCTATTGCTGTCTCAATGAGACAACCAGCAGGAAGTTTCTAAGCGAACAAACCGAAGAGGAAATCAGGCAGTCGGGCATCCTGCGCGTGATGATTCCATGCGTCGCCAGCCTCAGTACCCTCGATCTGGTCAGCCCTATCGAACTGGGCGCAGATAAGGTCGCGGTGATCGCCTGCGCCGAAGACGGCTGTTTCTACACCGGGGCTGAAGAATTGCTCACAAGGCGCATCAAACGGGTCCAAAAGTTTCTCGATGAGATTGGAGTGGGACAGCAAAACGTGCAGCTTTTCAAAACAGATGGCAGCGCCGAGGAATGCTGGCCCGGTATATGGGAACAATTCCGCTCGACTCCGGCAAAAACTCTTGCCACGGACGAGTTGATTCAGGAAGGAGCTTCACGATGATCGTTGCCGACCCTAAACCGTTCGGACAGGTTAAGGGCTATCTCGAAGATTTCGACAAAATTCTGATTGTCGGCTGCGGAACATGCACCACAGTCTGTCTGGCTGGAGGAGAAGCCGAGGTGCAGATTCTCGCATCGGGCTTGCGGATCGCTTTTGGCAGAGAAGGCCGGAGCAAAACAATACTGGAAGCCTGTGTCCAGAGGCAATGCGACGAGGAATTTATTCTGCCCATCCTCGACCGAACGCAAAATGAACAAATCGATGCGGTTGTGTCGCTTGCCTGCGGCGTGGGGGTGAATTTTTTTGCCGACCGGCTCGGAACGGTGCCGATCTTTCCTGGATTGAACACTACTTTTTACGGCGCTGGGATGGAACCGGGGCTCTGGGCGGAGATGTGCGCCGGTTGTGGAGACTGCATGACGGCGCATACGGGCGGAATATGCCCTGTCGCGCGTTGTTCGAAGCATCTTTTGAACGGGCCGTGCGGTGGATCTGAAAAGGGCAAGTGTGAAGTTGACCCTGCAAATATCGATTGTGTATGGCAGCTCATATATGACCGGTTGAAAAGGCTCGGAAAACTTGACGAACTTCAAAATGTTCTTCCCGCGAAAGACTGGAGGACCAGTTCGGATGGTGGAGTCCGCCGGACCATTCGGGAACATCTCTACAGGCTGAAATAACACAACGAAGGCGCCGCTAAAGGCAGCGATCTCGACAGCCCGCCCGCCCCACCCGTGAGGCGGCCACCGCTGCCGGGTTGAACGAACGCATACCACATCAGAGAATGAGGACCATGAGCGATAAAAATGTCATCAAATCGGGAAGTAACCTTGAGAGTGTGCTCTGCTCCGGTCATTTCGCCGTAACCTGCGAGTGCGGCCCGCCCAAGGGCGCAGACGTGGAGCATCTTCAAAAAAAGATAGACCTCATCAAAGGCTGCATCGACGCGGCAAACGTCACTGACAATCAGACAGCGGTAGTGCGCATGTCGAGCATCGCAGCCAGCTCAATTCTTCTGCGCAACGGTGTGGAACCGGTCATGCAGATGGTTACCAGAGACCGCAACCGAATCGCCGCCCAGAGTGACGTTTTCGGGGCCTACGCTCTTGGGATTCGCAATATGCTCTGCCTTACCGGCGATCATCAGAGCTTTGGCAATCATCCCATGGCGAAAAACGTCTTCGACCTGGATTCCATTCAGCTTCTGGATGTGGTGCGCGCAATCAGGGACGAGGGCACGGTAAACAGCGGGGACCCGGTCGAAGGAAGCGCGAGGATGTTTCTGGGAGCGGCAGCCAACCCCTTTGCCGATCCATTCGAGTTCAGGGTGATCAGACTCGCCAAAAAAATCCGGGCAGGAGCTGATTTCGTTCAAACCCAATGTATCTACGATATGGACCGATTCGGGGAGTTCATGAGGATGGCCTGCGATATGGGGTTGGACAAGCAGTGCTTCATTCTGGCCGGACTGACGCCGCTTAAGTCTGCCGGTATGGCGGCCTACATGAACAAGAATGTGTCCGGAATCACCATTCCGGATGACATCATTAAACGCATCAGAGGTGTTCCCAAGGGAAACCAGTCCGAAGAGGGAATCAAACTCCTTCTCGAGCAGATCCAGCAAGTGCGCGAAATCCCCGGTGTTGCAGGCGTGCACTTAATGGCTATCGAGTGGGAGGAAAGAATAAAAGAGATCACTGAAAGGGCCGGCTTTCTCCCCCGGCCGCAGCTCCAGCAGGCTTGAGTCCCCTTTGCTGAAGGGGGATTTCGGGGCATTTGTAATTTTAAGTCACATGGCTGAGCGTGGAGTTAAAATTCCCCCTGCCCCTTTTAAAAAGGGGGGAAATTAAGCCTTTGCCCGAAACTCCCGGCAGTTTCCGAATGGAAACTGCCGGGCTGTTATTCCGGTATTCCCGCAAGATCATGCCTCACCGCCTCCGACCTCAAAGATGGCCAGTCCTCGTGAGATCCAAGTTATTTTCCTATAATGTGTATTTGAGCATTTTCCGATAAAGGGTGGCCCGCGACAATCCTATTTCTCGAGCAACTTTGGTAATGTTTCTATTGTTTTTCTCCATTAACTTTTGAATCAGCTCCCTTTCATAGTAGTCCACGGGCTTACCGAATTTTGACCCATTGTTATTGCGGAATTCAGGAGGGAGACAATCCACCGATATGGCGGGCTCCACACAAACGTTCAAGGCTCTCTCGAGGACATTCTGCAGTTCTCGAACGTTGCCGGGCCAGTGATAATTATTGAATATAGTCATCACCTTGGGATCGATTCTTCTCACGTGATTTTTGCACAGCGTTTTGGAAAGGTGCGGGAGAAAATGATTCGCAAAAAGCGGTATATCGCCCTTCCTTTCGCGGAGAGGAGGCATATGGATCGTTATAACGTTCAGACGGTAGAAAAGATCACGACGAAAATTCTTTTTTAGAACTTCAGCATACAGATCTTTATTTGTTGCCGCGATAATCCGAACATTAATCGGAATCGAAGTATTATGCCCCAACCTGGTTATAGTTCTTGTCTCAACTACGCGAAGGAGCGACGTTTGGAGTTCGAAGGGCATATCGCCGATTTCATCCAAAAACAGGGTCCCCCCATCGGCCAACTCGAATTTTCCAGGTTTGCCACCGCGGCTTGCACCGGTAAAGGCCCCATCTGCGTAGCCGAACAGTTCGCTCGCGATCAACTCCCGTGGAATGGACGAGCAGTTCACCGCGACAAAAAGGCCTCTTCGTTGACCGCTCGCGTTGTGGATTGCCTGAGCAAGAATATCCTTACCGCAGCCGCTTTCACCCAGAATTAGAATACTGGACTGGCTTCCGGCGGATTTTTTCGCGATCTCTACGACCTCAAGGAAATTCGGGTCCCGGCCGATCATATCGGAAAAGCAGAATCTTGCTTCCCCGCCGCCCATCCTCCGGACCAGCCTTTTAGCCCTTTCAATCCTGCTGAACAGCAGGACGGCGCCCACAGGTTTCTCCTCAATCCTGATCGGTCTCGAGGTGTGCAGGCAACTGACCTTTTTCTTATTTGTAAAGACATTCAACTCGTAATCGGTTACACAATCCTTCTTTTTAAGCAGATCAAACAGTGTTTTATTTTCTCTTGCGGGAATGAACTGCCGCAAACTCCTGCCTATGATTTCCCCCTTTTCGCAGCCAATGGCCGAAGCCGCAGTGTCGTTTACATGCGTGACCAGACCTTCCTCGTCAACAGCCAGCAATCCCTCCGAAATCGAATCCATGATGGTATTCTTGTAATTATCCGAGAGTTCGAGAGAACATAAGATCTCATTATGTCTGAGCTGTGTTTCAGCGTCCCTTGCAGCCGTCACAGCCATTCCCAGCGTGTGGGAATGGACTTTGTCATAAGGGCCGGTAATGTCCAGTATGCCGATAATTTTACGGTCCATACCATGGATCGGGGCCGCTGAGCAGGTCCACTTAGCCGATCTCAGGCAGTAATGTTCTCTTCCGAAAACCTGCATTGGCTGATCCAGAACAATGGAAGTACCAACCGCATTAGTGCCGGCGACATCCTCCGCCCAGGAGGCCCCCACTATGAAATTGCCGGTCGCAGCGAATTCTCTGATTTCCGAATCGCCAATTACTTTCAGTAATATGCCTGAGCTGTCGAACACAGCTACAATGAAACCGCCGCCTTTCAGAAAACCATAGAGCTTTTCCATGATCGGAGCACATACAGTCAGCAACCCGGAATTCCAGGCCCTGTGCTGCTCGAGGTTCGCGCCGCCAAGCATTACAGGGGTTTTCTTCTGATAATGGTCGACGTTGTTTTCCTTGCAGCGCACCCATGAATCCAGAATGATCTGCCGCACCTTATTTTTGCCGACACTCTTGCCTTGAGTGAACTCTTTGAAAATTGGCTTTAAATCTTCCTGTGTCGCCAACATTGCAGGCCTCCAGCATTCGAGGATAGCATGACCGGACGGCTCAGCCGTCTTTCACATTGCTGAATTTCATTTTTCTTATGCCCGTTATAGCATACGGACCCTCGAAACAGTGTTGAAAAGTCCAGTATCTTCAACCCTCCTTATGCTATACTCGCCTGACATAGGAACACTCCATCAACCTTTTCGGTGCTCAGCAAAAATGGCTCTGGAAACTCCACTTAAATCAATCTGGAGGGCGTTCGTCAATGGTGAGTCCGTACCAGCCGCCGGCGTGCGCCATGAGATCCACGAGTCCTGGAAACGCTGCAGGATTTGGAATGTCAGTCCAAAGCTGACCGCCGCCCCGATCATTTTGGAATCCGATGCACTGTTGAGGCTCAGGAAGCAATACGATAGTCTTCTGGCGATAAGCCGGCCAATTATGGGAAACCTCTACAGCCTCGTGATCGGGGGCGGGTTCATCGTGGCTCTTTCCGATGAGAACGGGATTCTCCTGGAGATAGTGGGAGACGAGGCTACCCAACAGATTGCGCAAACCGCCAACTTCATCCCCGGAACATCCTGGGCCGAGGATATAGTGGGAACCAACGGGATTGGGACGCCGCTCTACCTGGACAAAGCGATCCAGGTGTGCCGGTCTGAACACTACTGCCTTAATTTTCACCGGTGGACGTGCTCCGGCGCTCCCATCCACGATCCTTCGGGAAAGATCACAGGGGCGCTCGACATCAGCGGTCCCTTTGAAAAAGTTCATACCCATACGCTTGGGATAGTGATAACTGCGGTCAGCGCAATCGAAAGCCAGTTAAAAGTGGAGAGAACGATGAATTCTCTCCTGCTGGCCGACCGTTACAAGGACACGGTCATAGAGTCTATTTCAGATGGTCTCATTGCCTTCGATTCGGAAGGAATCGTCACGCATATAAACGAGGTCCTCGCATCGACCCTGGGGCTCCGGAAAGAAGATGTTCTAAACAGGGACCTGCTCTCCGCCATCCCTACGAAGAACATAGCCCTGCACAACATTGTCAGCAAGAAAGACCGGATTACCGATTATGAGGTGGATATCCTGACGGGCCACGGAAAGATAACAGGGCTGATTACGACCCGGCCGATTATAATCCGCGGAAACACCGTCGGGACCTTATTGCTGTTCAAGGACATTGCGAGGGCCAGGAGGCTGGTGCAGCATCTGAGCGGAAAGGAGACAAAAATGACTTTCTCCGATCTGATCGGATCCGATGCCGGCTTTATGGAAACCGTTGAGCTGGCCCGAAAAGCCTCCGAGGGAAACTCCAACATTCTGCTGCTCGGAGAGAGCGGATCGGGGAAAGACATTTTTGCTCAATCGATTCACAATGCGAGCAACCGAAAAAACGGACCTTTTGTCGCTCTGAACTGTGCGGCTATTCCACGCGAGCTGATTGCCAGCGAGCTGTTCGGATATGTGGAGGGGGCATTTACCGGGGCAAGGCGGGGAGGCAAGCCGGGGAAGTTCGAACTCGCCGGCGGCGGCACGATTTTTCTGGACGAAATCGGCGAAATGCCTCTGGAGTTACAGACTACACTCCTCCGTGTGCTCGAGTCGAAAACGATTACACCGGTCGGCGGAACCGCGGTGATTCCTGTCGACGTCCGCGTCGTAGCTGCAACAAACCGTAAGCTTGCTTCCGCTGTTCTCCTCGGCCATTTTCGTCAGGACCTTTTCTACAGGTTGAATGTTTTCTCAATCCCCATGGCGCCTCTTCGCAACCGCAAGAGCGATATCCCGCTGCTTGTCGATCACTTTCTCAACACGATCAGCGCCAAGCTAAACAAGAACATAAAACGAATTTCGCCGGAAGTCATTGCTATTTTCAGCAAATATAGCTGGCCCGGTAACATCCGTGAATTGCAGAATGTCATGGAGCGGGCAATCAATATTTGCGACGGCGCCGTGATTTTTCCCGAACACCTTTCCAGGGAGTTGTTCGGTATCGATAAATCCGAAGGTTTGAAAAGCAGGGCCCAATACGAAACCGACCTGATCCGCAGGCTGCTCGCACAGCACAACAACAATCTTTCGCGAGTCGCAGGGGCCATGGGAATCGCCCGCACAACCCTCTACCGCAAAATGGGAAAATACAATTTATGCAACCAGGGGTGAATTGCATATTTCAAGCAGCGAGCGGTCATTTCTTTTGATCGCATCGATCTTGCCCTGCACAGCGGGAAGCATTGTTCCCAGGTAAAATCTCGCCGTCTGGATTTTTTCCTTGCAGAACAGGGACCCCGAAGTGGAAATTGATGGTTCGAGTAATTTTTTTTCGGCGACTGCGGCCTGCCACAGAAACATCCAGCCGAGAAGGATATCTCCGAAAATGTCCAGATAAGCGGAGGCCTGTGAAAGCTTGAGATAGGAGTCATCAGCCGTGCCGTCCCGCCGTAACGAGCTGGTCAGATCCTCGAGCGCCTCAAGGAAAAGTGTGAAGTCTTTTGCATATGGAGAGAGTGATTCAGACGCACAGGCCTCGCTTATTGTTTTGTTAATTCTCGACACAACGGACCGGAACAGTTCGCCCTCTCGCATCCTTATCTTCCTGCCCAGAAGATCCATCCCCTGGATTCCGTTCGTACCCTCGTAGATTGTAGTAATTTTGCAGTCGCGGGCGAATTGTTCGACATGGTAGTCCTTGCAGTAGCCGTATCCTCCATAGACTTGTATGGCGCGGACGCACACATCGAATCCCTTGTCCGTGCAATAAGCCTTACAGATGGGTGTGATAAGCTCGACTATATTATTTAATTCCCGTTTCGCCGTATCGTCCACCCCGGCAGAAATCTCATCGAGGCATGACATGGCGAACAGGATCAGCGCCCGCATGCCTTCTGTGCGAGCCTTCATGATCATAATATTTTTCAAAACGTCCGGGTGCCGGATTATGGCGACCTGCCCAGAACTTTTACTGCCGGCGGGAGCCCCCTGGAGCCTCTCCTTTGCATAATTGAGGGCATGCAGGTAAGCCGTGCTGCCCTGGGCAAGTCCCTGAAGACCGACAAGCAGTCTCTGCTCGTTCATCATATGGAACATTTCCCTTATGCCCTCTTTCTCCTTTCCGAGCAATTCGCCGACGCATTGGCCGTTCTCGCCATAGTTCAGGACGCAGGTCGCGGAGCCCTTCATCCCCATCTTGGTCTCGACTCCGCCACATAAAACATCGTTAGGCTCCCCTATCGTCCCGTCATCGCGGACCCTCATCTTCGGAACCACAAAGCAGGAAAGCCCCCTGGTCCCTTCCGGGTCTCCCTGAATCCGGGCAAGAACTATATGAATTATATTTTCCGTCAGGTCCTGATCCCCTCCGGTTATAAAGGTTTTAGTTCCCTGAATGGAGTAGGTCCCGTCGGCTTTCTTGACAGCTTTCATCTTGATCGACCCGACATCACTCCCGGCCTGCGGTTCCGTAAGATTCATTCCTCCAGCGAAGCGCCCCGAATAGAGGTGCTGCATGTATTTTTCTTTCTGTTCGGGGGTGCCGTAAACCTCGATCACCTTGGCCGCGCTGTGCGTCAGTCCCATATATCCGGCGAGCGAGTGATTGGCCGAAAAAAACAGTTCATTGCAGGCCTGCTGAACGGTTAACGGGAAACTCTGCCCCCCGACCTCGCAGTCCTCGGACAGGCTGATCCAGCCACCCTCGCAATACTTCCTAAAGGGTTCGTGAAAGGAGGGGGGGACCTGGACCACGCCATCCCGCCACTTGCAACCGGTAGTGTCTCCGTCGCTATTAGCCGGTGCGAAATCCCTGGCCGCAAGTTTTTCTGCTGCATCGATGACCATTTCAAAGGTTTCTCTGGAATGATCCTCGAATTTCTTAGACCGGCAGAAATTTTCCATTGCCAGCATGTCATAGAGTATGAACCTTGTGTCTCTCAAGTCGACGAGCAGGCTCTTCATTTTCTCTCCATCATTGTATGTTTGCCGAGTGTTGATCTTAGAACCCTCGAAAATTAGCAGGTCTTTTTTCGAGGAAAGCCCTCATGCCTTCCTGCTGGTCCTGATAGGAAAAACAATCCGCGAAACGTTCTATTTCATAATCCAAACCGTCGGAGAGACAGCTTTCCATGGTCTTGTTGATGGCTGCCTTTGCGAGGTGAAGGGCAACGGGGCTCTTCCCCACCATGGACAGGGCCAGTTCTTCGACAGTCGGCATGAGCGCTTCGTGCTCGACCACTTTATTGAGCATCCCGAGCGCGTAAGCCTGCTCGGCTGACAGGATCCTGCCAGTAAATATCAGCTCCTTTGTGGTGGCCAGTCCCACCAGTTCGACCATCCGCTGGGTGCCGCCGCCGCCGGGAATGACACCCACGTTGATTTCCGGCAATCCGATTTTGGCTTTTTGAGAAGCGATCCTGATGTCGCAGCCAAGGGCGATTTCCCATCCGCCTCCAAGGGCCATGCCGTTCAATGCAGCAATAACCGGTTGAGGCATTTCCCTGATAAATCCGGTGGCTTGCCGTCCGATGCGCGCCAATTCCTTTGCCTCAAGCGGCGTCATGGATACCATGGCCGAAATATCGGCTCCTGCCGCAAAAGCTCTACCGGCGCCTGTTATAATTACGACCCGGACATTTTTGTCAGCCGCTATGCGCCGCATTAGAGCGCCCAACTCTTCATACATTTCGGCATTCAGTGCATTGAGCACCTCCGGCCTGTTCAGAATAACGCGGGCTATATGGTCATTTTCTTCAAATGATAGAGTTTTCAATGCAATGCTCCTTTCATGGGCTGGAGTATCAGGAACCTAATCAACCCTAATGACGGCGGCGTCTCCCTGCGCCAATCCGCCGCAGATCGCGGCAACGCCCATTCCGCCTCCGCGCCGGCGCAGTTCGTACGCCATGGTCATCAGAATGCGGGCCCCGCTGGCGCCCACAGGATGACCGACAGCGATGGCGCCGCCGTTGACGTTGGTTTTTTCCTGAAGCTCTTTCCACCTCGCGCCGTCTCCTCCGGCGAGGATTTTGGTTGCAACCAGGGGCATGGCGGCAAAAGCCTCATTGATTTCGATCAGGTCCACGTCTTCCAGGCTCAGGCCGCATTTGGCCAGGGCCTTCCGGATGGCAGGCGCAGGCGCTTCGGCAATTCCGTCCGGTTGAACGGCAATGCTCTGGACCGTCAATAGTGAAGCGAGAGGCTTTAAACCCCGTCTCTTCGCTTCGGACCTCGCCATTAAAATCACTGCGGCCGCACCGGCGTCCAGTCCGGGTGCATTGCCCGGCGTAACGGTCGGGCTCCCATATACGGTTTTCAGCCTGGACAGGGCTTCGATTGTTGTATCGGGCTTCGGAAATTCATCCCGGTCAAAAGTGACAAGTCCCTTCTTTCCGGACAACTCAATTGTCATCATCTCATCGGAAAACTTCCCCTCTTTCAGAGCTTCCTGATATCTGCGCTGTGACCTTAAAGCCCACTCATCCTGCATTTCACGACTGACCCCATGCCTGATGGCCACATCTCCCGCATCTTTCGCCAGGAAATTGAAACCGGTATAGGTAATAGGATTCAGATGGTCTTTCAGGATGGGAGGCAGCAAACCGCGTCCCCACCGCAAACCGTTGATGAGCAGCGGCGCATTGCTCATATTTTCCGCTCCGACCGCCATGCAAGTTTTGGCTTCATCGAGAAGAATCGATCGAAACCCGAGCTGAACCGCACTCATGGAGGAACAGCACGCCCTGTCGACAGTCAGGGAAACCAGGCTGGAGGGGAGGCCGGCTCGGAGCAGAGCCTGTCTCGCATTGACGTTGCTCTCCAGCGCCGCCTCCGCTTGAATGCACATCCCATAATAGAGTTCGTCAAGATCCTCGCCCTTCAGGCCCGATCGCTTCAGGCATTCTTTGATAGCAAAACCTGCTATATCGATGCTATGCAAATCACGCAGCATACCTCCGAATTTGCTGAACGGGGTCCTTACCGCGCCTACAATGACAACTTCCTTTGTCTTTTCCAAAGCAAGACCTCCTGACCCTGTATTCTCACTTCTTGTAGTCATACCATCCCTTGCCTGATTTCCGGCCGTAATTTCCGGCTTTTACCAGATGGAGGATGTTCTGGGGCGGCCTGAATCGGTCACCGAAAATCTTTGCGAGGCCTTCGAAAATCGGAGGTTCTATGTCAAGTCCGGAAAAGTCCGCCAGTTCGAACTGTCCCATTGGATGGCCGAAGGCCAACCTGAGCGTCTTGTCTATATCCTCCATGGAAGCGACACCTTCTTCCAGCAATCTGTAGCATTCGAGTCTTAGAGCAACCAGAATGCGGGTGCTGATAAAGCCCTGGGAATCGCGGCAGACCACGCTCTCCTTCCCCAGCTTCGAAACGAAACCTTTGGCGGCCTCCAAGACACCCTCAGAGGTCGCAAGCCCGCGTACTATTTCCACCAGTTTCATCAGAACCGGGGGGTTGAAGAAATGCGTACCGACTACTCTCGAGGCGTCTTTAACGACCGAGGCGATTTCGGTGATGCTATACTGGGATGTATTCGTGGCAAGGATGGCCTTCGCATCCGTTAATCCATCCAACTGTTGAAAGATTTGCTTTTTGATCTCGAGATTTTCGGGGGCCGCCTCCACAACCAGGTCCGCGTTACGAACCGCTTCACTCAATTCCGTTGTACAATGGATTCGGGACAGAATGTCCATCTTCGACTGCTTATCGATCTTTCCTTTCGACTCCATTTTTTCAAGAGAACCTTTGATCTTTGAAAGAGCGAGTTCCAAAAATTCCGTCTTTATGTCGTTTATTGATACTTCCATACCTGCGCTTGCAACTACTTGAGCTATTCCGTGCCCCATGGTGCCAGCGCCGATCACTGCAACTTTTTTTATGTCCATATTAGAACCTCCCTACCAGATTGAATATCCGCCGTCGATGAAGATAGTTTCACCCGTGATGTAATCCGCCGCGGCAGAAGAAAGGAAAATCGCCAATCCGACAACTTCTTCCGGTTTCCCGAACCGTTTAAACGGAATCCTATCTATCAGGAATGCCCTGGCCCTTTCGTCCTCCTGCTGGACTTTCGTCATCTCAGTGGCGAAAAAGCCGGGCGCGATGCAATTGACGTTGATATTGAACGGGGACCACTCGAATGCAAGAACCCTGGTCATCTGCATTACGGCGGCCTTGGAGGCTCCATAATGAAGGCACAGATTGAGCGCCATTTTCCCGAGAACAGATCCGAGATTGATAACCTTCCCGCGCCTTTGCTTTATCATTCTCTTACCCACGCTCCTGGCCGTCAGGAACATCGCCCTCATGTTCGTACCCATTACGTCGTCCCATTCGCCCACGGTGATATCAACAGCCCTGTTCATAGGCGCAATTCCGGCATTGTTAACAAGGATATCGATTTCCCCGTATTGATCGGCGACAATTTCGACCATTTTTTCAATGTCGCTCTCACTTCTCACATCCGCTGGGACCGCTATGGCCTCACCACCGGCGCGGATGATTTCCTGCGCTGTTTCCTCGATAAGGCTTTTCGATCGGCTGACCACCGCGACCCGGGCGCCCGCTTCCGCAAGACCCAACGCCATGGCCCGGCCAAGCCCCTTGCTTCCTCCCGTAACGATGACCGACTTACCGGTGAGCTTAAACTGATCCAGATAACTCATAACCTCTTCCCTCCGATAGAGGACCTGTGTCATTGACGCAGTGTCGTTTTGCAATAAGCCTGCCATGAAAAAACCAGCCTCAGTGACCCGGCAAAAGGCGTGGAGAGGTAACTTGAATCGGTCCTCGAGGTCCGCAGGGCTATACTGCTCCCCTCTTGGACATGCGGAACCCGCCCCGGGGATGGGGGGCAGGAGAATTGGCTCAAAAGGGGATGATCCCGGTCACTCTGTAGCGAATCGATACAGTTAAGACCGGACCGGCACGCCTTCCCATATCCCGGGGGTACCTGCATCCGAGACAGGTTGGCTCTTTTTCGAGGGCCTCTGTACGGAGGCGGTCTTAAACAAGGGGTGAGGCTGTTATAGACTGCCCAGATCTGAAACACCAAGAAGGGGATCGGATTTAATTTGTTTCATATTTTAACACTGTCTCATACCGCTACAGTTTCCGGTATTTGATCTTTGCTATCTTCAAAACGTTGATGTCTCACAAATAATGATGAACACTCATTGTTCTTCTTTCGGCGGCTCGCTTTTTCGCCGGGCATGCCAATTGCACTGCTCCTTGCCAATCGCTTGAAATCACCTGAAGATGAATATTGAATATCGAATCGAGCCTGCCTGTCGAGGCTATGAGCAACTGAAGGGAGGAATAGATGGGCTGGAAAGAACAATACAAAGAACAATACAATGAAAAGATTGTTTCGTTCGAAGAAGCCGCAAAGCAGGTCAAATCTGGAGACTTCGTCGGAACTGGGCTGGCCCTCGGGTCCTGTTCCCCGGAGATGTTCCATGCCATCCTGGATCGGCGGCAGGAACTGGAGAGGGTGCAGATCGGGGACTCCCTGCCGATAATGGACTCGAAACTTTATGACACGGAGTTCATGTCCAAGATCGATGGCCGCATCAACTACAATCCCTGCTTCGGATCGGGACTGAGTCGAAAAATCGCCGAAAACCGACTGGCCGACTTTTATCCCACTTCGGCCTCCGATTCCGGGTACAAGATGGCCGCCTGGTGCGATGTCTATATCGGCATGGTGACCCCTCCCAACAGCAGGGGTTTCGTGAACTTCGGCCTAAGCAACTTTTACTCTCTGGACGCCATCAGGCATGGAAGGACTTCCGGAAAGCTCCGTGTAGTGATCGGAGAGGTGAATGACCAGATGCCCATCATCTTCGGCAACAACTGGATGCATATCTCCGAGTTCGATTTCTTTGTGGAAAAGTCCACCGCGATCAGGACTTTAGGAAGACCGGCGCCTGGTGAGAGGGAGAAGAAGATCGCAGAATATGTGCTCGGATTGATCAAGGATGGCGACACGATTCAAATGGGAATCGGCCCCATTCCGGAAGCGGTGGTCTGCGGACTCGAGGGAAAGCGCGACCTGGGCGTCCATACCGAGATGTTTCCCATCGGGTTGCCCCAGCTTGAAGCAAAGGGCATCGTAACCAACGCCAGAAAACCTTTTCATAAAGGCGCCACAATTGCCACATTCTGCATGGGAGATTCCGGGCTGTACGATCATGTGACCGAAAACCCGGCCTGTGAATTCCATCCTGTTTCCTATACGAACAACCCTGTGAACATCGCCAAGCATCCGAACATGGTCGCCATGAACATGTCGCTTCTAATCGATTTTTCAGGCCAGATCTGTTCCGAAGGTCTCGGCCATCGGATGATCACAGGCTCCGGCGGGCAACTGGACTTTATGATAGGATCTTATCTCTCCAGCGGGGGCAAAGGTATCACCTTGATGTACTCCGCACGGACTCTCAAGGATGGTTCGCTCGCCTCGGCCATCGTTCCCGACTTGCCTCCCGGCACCCCTGTAACCGTTCCTCGAACCTATGCCCAGTATGTGGTGACCGAATACGGTATCGCCGACCTGAGGTACAAGTCGAGAAGGCAACGCGCGGAAGCCTTGATCAGCATTGCTCACCCGGACCTCCGGGGAGAACTCAAAAACAGTCTTCGGAAAAACTTCTACCCAAAATAACAATGGCAGGGAGGCCAGATAAGCGAAAAATCCGAATGTAACCGGCATCATTTCCGGGGAACACGCCGCGACTATTTTAATCCACGAGGAGGGGGAACTTATGATCAGAAGATACCGCTGGGTGATTGTCACTATGGGTTTTTTCCTGTTCCTGATCGCTTATATGGATCGTGTCAATTTAGCTATCTGCGGCACGACCTTGATGAAGGCATTCGGTTTAAGCCCTTCTCAACTCGGTCTCGTATTCAGTGGCTTTACGATCGGGTATACGATGTTGAACTTCCCCGCGGGTTTTATCGCCCAAAAATTGTCAAACCGCGTCCTCCTGACCGGCGTAATGATACTATGGTCAATTGCCACGATTGCTACAGGATGTGCAGCGGGATTTGCCAGCTTGATGGTAATCAGGATTTTGTTCGGAATGGCCGAAGGCCCCATGCCGCCAAGCCTTGCTCAAGTCTGCAATAACTGGATGCTTCCCAGAGAGAAAGGCACGGCGGTAGGATTATATGCTGCCGCTATCCCTATCGGTATTGTCATCGGAAACATCCTGAGCGGCTTTCTGCTGGCATCCTTCGGGTGGCGTATGGTGTTTTTCATTTTCGGGACCGGCGGAATTATTGCGGGTATATTTACCTGGGTAATTGTGCGAGACAAGCCTTCACAGCACCTCTCAGTCTCGGCTGCGGAAGTGGAGCTCATAGAATCTTTCTATCATGCGCCCAGCGATAGACCGGCGACCGGCTCGACGTTCGGTCAAATGATGTCGAATCCGTGGGTCTGGGTATTATCTGTAAGCTGGTTTTTCTACATCATGAGTTTTTGGGCGACCCTGAATTGGCTACCCACTTATCTGGTGATGGCCAGAGGATCCTCGATAATGAAATCGGGTTTCCTTTCCTCATTTCCATGGATACTCGGGGCCGTGGGAATGATCGTGCTGGGATGGGCGTCCGACAGATTCGGGAAGGGTTACAAGGCGAACTGGTACGCCGCCAATTGTTTTATTGCTGCGCCATTCATGGCGCTGGCAGTTATCACGTCTTCCCTGGTGCTATGCATTGTATGCTTTTCGATCGCCCTATTTTTTATTGTGCCTTGCCTGGGCATAGCGACGGTGGTGCCAATGAATCTTTTCCACCAGGAAGATACAGGAAAAGCGCACGGCATCGCGTTGTCCTTTTCATCGGCAGGCGGAATTCTGGCCCCCTATCTTGTCGGATATATTCTCGAGCAGACCAAGTCCTTCAACCTGGCCTATTATATCTTTGCCGTCTGCTCGGTTATTGGCGGACTTTGCGCTTTGGCTTTGCATTGGAAAGAACGGCAGGAAAAACTGGTTAGAGAAAACGGCAAGGCGACGGTTTCCGGCGGAGGCGGGCCTGCAAAGGCTGAACAACCTGCATAATGCCTGACCGCTGCTACGGATTCATCCTAAAGTGCCGTGCTCTCGTTCCCTCACTCCTCGTTAAAACTTATCCGGGCCAGGTGGAAACGGTTGCCTGCCCGGATAAACCATATGACTCTTTTTGAGAAATTCTCCCGCTCACCAAACTTTTTAATGGAAACATCGACGTGAAAAATCGGGTCACTCAATTACTCGACACCAAGTTTCCGATCGCGCTGGCCGGCATGGCCGGGATTTCGGATGCAACCCTTGCCGCCGCCGTCAGTGAAGCCGGGGGGCTCGGAACCATTGCGGGTGCAACGCAAACCGGCGAGACGCTCCGGGAAGAAATCGATCGCCTGCGGCATCTGACAACAAACTCATTTGCCGTAAACATTCCCCTCATCATTCCCCATCTATCCGATTTGGTTTCCGTGGTGATCGAAAAGAAAGTGCCGGTCGTCATCACGGCGGCAGGAAATCCGGGGCTCTACACAAACCGGTTGAAAGAGGCCGGTATCAGGGTGTTGCATGTCGTCCCGTGCGCGGATTTGGCCAGGAGAGCGGAAACTTCGGGAGTCGACGCAGTTATTGCCGAGGGGTTCGAATCGGGTGGTTTTGCATCACCTCACGAAATTGGAGCTCTTGCCCTGATACCCCAGGTTGTTGACGCGGTGAAAATTCCCGTTATTGCGGCGGGCGGCATTGCCGATTGCCGTGGGTATGCCGCCTGCATGGTCCTTGGTGCGGAGGGTGCGAGTATCGGAACCGCTTTCCTGGCATCCGTCGAATGCACCCGCATAAGCAGTAACTGGAAGCGCCAAATCATTGCCGGTACGGACATTTCCACCAAAATAATAGGCAGAGGGGTGGCCGGCCTACGCATTCTGATGAACAGCACAGCGGAAATGCTGGAAAAAAAGATATCCGATGGTATTTCAAGGAATGAGATCCTGAGCTGTGTTCAAACGGCTAATTCCTCCGAAACAGATGAGGGTCTATATCCGTGCGGTCAATCGGTGGGCCTCATTCGAAAGATCCAAACGGTTAGGGAAATCATTGAGCAGTTTGTTTACGGTTCCGAACGACTC
>JBELAB010000140.1:0-6991 GCA_049509275.1 Syntrophobacteraceae bacterium
AGCTCGCCGTTTCGTGGGCTATGACGCGCAGCATCTGAACCTTCTTTATGAGGTCGTCCACTGAGGAATGAATGTGGGTGAACCGGCTGATCTTCTTTGAGGTGATGCTGCTCACTGCAGTCAGAAGGTCTTCGTGTTCGGGCTTGAGGGCGAGTTCGTACGTCTTGGCCGCTGAATTTATGTGCGGGACAAAAGCAGGATGCGTGGAGCGGTCTTCGACTTTTTCCCCCCTGTAGTAGATCAGCGGTTTTTGTTTTGCCAGACTCTTGATGTAGTCTTCTTTTGTCCTGATTTTCATGATTTTCCCTCGCTTAAAAGACTTTGGACAATTTCTGCCGGATTACGTTTATTGTCCCTGATAGATACGATTCTTCCACAGGCCGTTAGAACCCCGTTTTCCACGGGACATGCGGTGTTACAGCCACAGATGACCAGAACGGTTTCCACGTCCCCCTCGTCGAGCGTGACCCACTCGATCAGGTCACCGGCGGCATTTTGAATTTGCTTTAAATACTCCACCCGGTCAAACCCTGGATCGCAGCCGCCGCAGTATTTCAAGGCTATTCTTTTCCTCATCTGCCCCAGGTTTTCGTAATCAAAATCAGACTTCTCTTGTCCACAAAGACGCCATGGCAGGCCCGCCTCCCACGCAAAGAGAAGCCCCGCCCATTGTCAGCCCCAGCCTGTCCATCTCGTAGTAGAGGCTCACAATGATTCGCAGCGCCGTGCTTCCCACCGGGTGCCCCAGGGCTATACCGGAACCGTTGTGGTTCACCTTGTCGAGGTCCAGCTTTATTCCGAACTCACCTTCAAGGACCCTTCCAACCCCGAGCCACTGCGCCGCGAATGCCTCGTTGATTTCCCAGTACTGGATATCTCCAAACTGTAGGCGCGCCTGTTTTAGGCATTTCGGGATGGCGAAAGCCGGGCCTATGCCCATTAGTTTCGGGTCGCAGCCCTCGCTGCAGACGTTGATCAATTTCATGAGGGGCCGGATTCCCAGCTCTTTTGCCTTATCCACGGACATGAGAACCGCCGCCGATGCACCGTCATTTATGCCGGAAGCATTAGCAGCCGTTACGACCCCGCCTTCCTTGAAAGGAGGTCTAAGACGGCTCATCTTTTCCATACTTGCGTCCTGGATCGGATGCTCGTCCGTGTCGAAAATAAGAGTTCCCTTTTTGACCTTCACTTCGACCGGTACTATCTCGCGCCGGAAGGTCCCTTCCTGGATGGCGCGGGTTGCGCGGCGGTGGCTCAAAAGAGCCAGCTCATCGCACTCCTCGCGGGTTATGCCGTACTTTTCGGCGACGTTCTCCGCCGTAACGGCCATATGGCCCGGGACAAGCTCGTCCACGAGTCCGTCATGGAGCATATGGTCCTGCACTGTTGCCGGGCCCATCCTGTACCCTTGCCTGGCCGCCGGCAGGAGGTAGGGCGCGTTGCTCATGCTATCGACACCTACTACCAGTCCGATCTCGGTCTTCCCCAGCATGATATTGTGGCTCGCAATTTCCAGCGCCCTCATGCTCGAGGAACAGTTCTGATTCACTGAAACGGCGCCGCTCCTGAAGGGAAGGCCGATTCTCATCGCGACCTGCCTGGCCGGCAGGGACCCCTGCATGGCGGTATAAATCTGTCCCATGCAGATCTCGTCTACGCTCTCCGGCGGGATACCGGCCCTTTCGATAGCGGCCTTCCCCACGGTCATAGCGAGGTCCCTTGCCCCTACGTCCTTCAAACCGCCCTGAAAATCGCCGATCGCTGTGCGGCATGCGCTGACTAGAACAACATCTTTGATCATTGCTTTGGTGCCTTTCAGAAAAGAGTTTAGAGCAAATGAGCGGGGATTAACCCCGTCCCTACGTCACTGACGCGTTACGCCTCTTAGGGGAGGGCTTTATGCCCTCCCGGAGGACCGCCACCGCCGAAGGCAGTGGCCAAGTCGGCCGGCGGTCCCACCGCCCTCAGACAATCGTGTGCCCGCCATCGATGTAAATATCCGAACCGGTCATATATGCCGGAGAACTCGCGAGATAGAGTGCCAGAGACTTCAGTTCGTCGACCCGCCCAACCCTGTTCATGGGGATCATTTTTTTAATCAAACCCTTGCCCGTTTCGGACTCAAAGAAATTCCTGTTGAAATCGGTCAGAATGTAACCGGGACACATGGCATTTACCTGAATGTTGTCCCGCATCAGTTCGAGCGCCATGACCCGGGTCAATTGAAGCACTGCGGCCTTGCTTGCGCAGTAACCGGTCATGTTGCGGGCCGAAATCTTTCCGAGAATGGATGAGACATTGATGATTTTCCCGCTTTTTTGCTTTACCATGATCTGGGCTACCGCCCTGGAGACCAGAAAAGTGCCGCGGAAATCGACGTTCATGACCTCATCGAGGTCTTCGTCGGTCATTCTTGTTACAGGTTTCTCACTGCCCGGTATTCCAGCCGCATTGACGAGGATATCTATTCTTCCGAACTCATCCGCAACCTCCTGAACGACACGATCGACCAATTTTGAGTCTCGAACGTCCATGGACTTGGCTATCACCTTGACGCCGAATTTGTCTTGAAGTCTTTGCGCCGCTGCCCGGCACCCCTCTAAATTCCTTGCAACCAACGCGAGGTTTGCCCCCGCCTCGCCATACGTTTCCGCAATGGCAATCCCTATCCCTCTATATCCCCCGGTGATGAGGGCAGTTTTCCCCTCCAACGAAAATAACTTCTCAAAACAGTCCCTTGCCATTTTCTCGTCTCCCCAATCCGGTCATGTCCCACAGGGGCGGCTCGAATCACAAAAACCCGTGGGCATAGTTGCTTGCTATTCCTTTCGCGGCAAAGATACCGGACTATCTGAATATCTCTTTGAGCTTTTCGTAAGAGGAGTCCAGCATGCTTATGTATTTATCGAATGTTAGACCTTTTAACCCACCGCCGGTGTAGATTTTTTCGGAGTCAAGTATCCGAATGATCTCTACTTCTTGTTTGGTTGGAGGCTTCGTCGTTTTGAGACTGGGAGAAACTTTCAGGTCCCAGGAAACCTCCCTGGCAACCCCTTCGGCCGTGATTCCCGGATGAACTGAGTCGAGGTACGCCTCTTTTGTCTGCTCATCAAACCTGAAAATAGCCATGTTCGAAATGATCACAGCGGGACCGGTTCCAGGATAACCGTTTTTTTCCCGCGAACCGGGCCCGTCCAGATATCCCGGCGATGTCACGAAATCCACATTTTCGAGAAACCTGCGTTTCTGCTGGTTCATCATGATCAGGGTCCTCTTCGCAGAAACAGCTATATCGTTGGCGCCGCCGCTCCCGGGCAACCTTGCGGCCGGAGTCTGATAGTCGCCGCTGCCGAATATGGCGGTGCTGTTCAAATTGCCGTACTTATCCACCTGCGCTCCGCCCAGCATCCCCAGGTCGAAATAACCCCGTTGCTGATCGGAAAAAGCTCTCCAAAGAGAGGTCACGCAGATGGCATTTTCCACGCAGGCGTTGTCGCCGATTCCGAGCATCAGCCGGTAAGGTGTTGATCCAATGCACCCCGATTCGACCGCAAGGATGGCATTCGGCGCATGCGTCAGCTTTGCGACAACCGCGCCGATACAGGGAATGCCCACACCCACGAAGACCACTTCGTTATCATTGACTTCCCTGGCGGCGGCAACGACCAGCAGTTCTTGAAGCGTATAATCTTGCGCGTATTCTTCCTGATGACTGCTCACAACTCACTCCTCGTATGACAGACTTGTTAACAGCACTAAACGATCATTTGGCGAGATGCTCTCGCAGCATCCCTTAGCGATGTACTTCGCGTAGCGCGAAAGGCGACCGCATCGCGTGTCTATCATCCGCCCTCACCGAAAGATCGGGCGCGGACTGGACGTATGGCCTGTGGCGATGCGTATAGCGGAGGCCCGAAACGAAGTGAGGGTCCGCGTTGGGCGTGCGCGGGATGCCTTCTATAGGTCTTTGTTCCTTTTGGTGGTGGACCTCAGCCCCACTCTGCCGTGGCGCTCCCCGAATAGATTTGCGCCTAAAAGTCGCATCTGCAGAACTTTTTCTCGACCTGCGAAAGCTTCCTCAACCGGCTCCAGCCGACCATGTCACAATATTCCTCGTGGTTCTTGCAGCCAAACGCCCACTTGTCCATCCAGCGCCTGAAGCCATCCTCGGTTTCTATCTCCGCCATCATCTCCATGTGAAATGGGATGTCATAGGCGTAGGCGTAGGACATATTCCAGGGATGACTGCAGTAAGGCGCCTCGACCACGGCATCGACCACGTACTGGGGCACCGTTGTAAAGGTTGGGTTCTCTTTGATTTTATCGGTCGAGATGATCTCTTCGCAGGTAATTATGGTCCTTTTTGCCGCTCTCGCAATGTTTTCCGCATTTGACGAGAACCCCAGATACTGAGCGTTTCCAAGCTTGTCCGCCCTGTTTACGTGAACGATAGCCACATCGGGCGTTGCCGCGGGCACTACCGCAACTTTTTGGCCTCCGTACGGGTCATCGATCACCTTGATCATGTCGTTGTACTTCTCTATGGATGAGCCGATAAGCGATTTTGTGGTCATAAAGGGAAGGCCCATGGCGCCCGCCAGGAATCGAAGCCCCATTGTGTAATTTGAAAATTCCCGAACGTCTATTTTGCGAGGTATCCCCTTCTCTACGGCACGCCTGTAGTTGGGGCTAACGCCTGCCACGGCGAACGCGAGCCAGGCCACTTCGACTCTTTTTACCTGCCCGGTCCCGACCAGGTAATCCGCACACTCACAGGGACTGTCCCCCATAAGTGTCATATCCTTTTGTCCCTGCCTTATGATTTCATAGGTGGGCGCGACAACCTGCTGGCCTCCCATCCCGCTGAAGGCTATGGAACATCCGTCGAAAACAAACCTGGAAACCGCCTCCTTCAAGCTCATCCTCTTGTCCAGAGACTTTTTACTATCCTCGGCGTTCATCGTCTAAAGACCCCCTTCCTGATTTTACAAGCGATACGGTTGTCGGGCACCCGGGACTATCGTTTCTTCTGGGCCTTCTCGGCCTGTAGATGGGATAACCCATGCTCGCCCCCGGGTTTCTGCAACCTGTTTAGAGTCAGATAAATTTTGCACATAAACGAGCATTTAGTATGCCATCACGGTACTTTTTGTAAATTAACCCGTCATAACGGAATCTTACACAATTACCTTGCCATTGCTCGAAAAGTGTGTTCAAGTCGTCGTGTCCCATAATCGGACATCAGTGTCTCAGGCTGGAACATGAATGGGACATGCCTTCATTCCCGGACAATGTCGCTCTTTTGTTTTTGCAAAGATGCAATCATGCCGGGAGCCAACTCGGCCCTTTTACGGGCAAATCTTTTGCTTGGCGGCTACAGGGAACACGTTATGTCAGAAAGTGCCGGCTCGTTTGATGTGATTTACACGGAGTGGCGGAAATTTGTGCGTGGAATGGCGGTTGACTCGGGCATAGTCCGTCCCGTTATTGTCGATTCCTGGGAGAGGTGCAGGTCGAAGGGCGTAGACCCTTATCTCACAAAAGCGCCGCTGGTTCTGGGCGCAGAGCAACTACAGGCCCTGCTCCAGAGGAATGGAGAACTCATCGATATCAGCCGCCCGTTCATGGAACATCTCTTCGGCTTCGTTAAGGGTTCGAACTTTATTGTAACCTTGTCGGATGCGAACGGGGTTCTCATCGAACTCGTTGGGGACCATGAAATCCTGGAAAGCGTGAAACAGGGCAATTTCGTTCTGGGCGCATGCTGGAGCGAAGACGCTGCCGGGTCGAACGGCGTAGGAACCGTCCTGAAATTGGGGAAGCCGCTCCAGATTTGCGGGTGTGAACATTTTTGCATCAATTCGCGCAGATGGACTTGCTCGGGAGCGCCAATTCATAATGCGGAGGGCGAAATGGTTGGCGCCATCGATATGACCGGCCCCCATGAAAACGCCAATCTTCATACGCTTGGGATGGTTGTGGCATCTGCCCATGCCATAGAGAACGAATTCCGCTACAGAAAAGCCCTGAGGGAAATCCAGGTCGCGCACAGCTTTCAAAAGACGGTTATTTCCTCCATCCCCGAAATCATCATTGCCATCGACAACGATGAAATTATTTCTCTTATGAATAACAATGCCATGAAAGTATTCGGCGCGGGTGGAGACAAGTTTCTCGGCAGGAGCCTGAGTTCGCTTTGGAGCCGTAATTCCAACATTATCCAACTGATAGCCGACAATGAATCCCTGACCGACGTAGAGGTGAGGATATCTTTCAGGAACTCCCAGGCTGACTTTACCCTGACCTGCAATCCGATCCATTCCATGAACAGGGTAACAGGAAAGATCATCATACTAAACGAGATCAAGCGGGCCAGGACTCTTGCCGCCAGAATGATGGGGGCCAAAGCGAAGTTCCGTTTCGAGGACATTATCGGGCGCGACGGCGAGTTCCTCGAAACGGTGAGGCACGCCCAGATAGCTTCCCAGATAAACTCTAACGTGCTTCTGTTGGGCGAGAGCGGCACGGGCAAGGACCTTTTTGCCCAGGCTATTCACAACAGCAGCGGCCGAAGGGATGGGCCCTACGTGGCCATTAACTGCGCGACGATTCCCAGGGACCTGATTACCAGCGAACTGTTCGGCTATGTCGAGGGCGCCTTCACAGGGTCCAGGAAAGGGGGGAGCCAGGGCAAGTTCGAACTGGCCGACGGCGGCACGATCTTTTTGGATGAAATAGGGGAAACGCCCCTTGAGGTGCAGGCCGCGCTGCTGCGGGTCATAGAGGACAAATCCATAATCAAGATCGGCGGTACGAAGGTTACTACTGTAAACGTGAGAATTATTGCCGCAACCAACAAGCATTTGAAAGAAGAGGTCAGGAAGGGCAAATTCAGGGAAGATCTCTATTACCGTTCCAATGTGTTCACGATCTGCATGGTCCCCCTCAGAAAAAGAGCAGAGGACATACCGTTGCTGGTGGACTCTTT